>JBKJMP010000325.1:0-6093 GCA_046596395.1 Gemmatimonadaceae bacterium | reverse complement strand
TACGCCACGCTGATTCGCGAGGCGCTCACCGCGGGACCGGAGGCGCCGCTCGACGCCGCGCAGATGCTACTCGATCTCGACGTAATTCTCCGTGCGTCGCGACGCGGAACGGTGCTGACGAACGATCTCATGCAGCTCGCGCTTCCCGCCGGAGGGAGCGGGGTGAAGATCGTCAAGACCTCGGTGTGAGATACCGGTTCGGCACATTGTGAATCGGCAGTGCGGTCCAGTACCGGCGCTCGAACAGGTACGCGAGGTTCGAGTAGACGTCTGCCTCGCGGCGATGGAACTGCGGGTACAGCCCGCACTGCGCATACGAGATCGGGGAGACGTCGAGCACCAGCGTCTCCCAGTCGGCGCCGCGTCCCCAGACGAGCGCCTTGAGCCGAATGCCGACATCTGCGCCAGCTTCGACCAGCAACTCCATCATCGGGCGGCAGAAATTGTGAATGCTGTTGACCGCATGGAAGAGCGGTGTCTGCCCGCCGAATCCCTTGCGATCGACGTCGGCGCGGTCGTTCACGCTCGCTCCCGCGTCGAGCAGCACCCGCGCACACCGCACGCAATTGAACTCCGCGCAGAGATGCAGTGGCGAAACGACCTCGCATGACGTGAATGCAGCCCGGATGCTGAGTCGTTCGCTCGCCGCGCCTTCGCCGCGTGTGCGCAAGACGTCGCGGAGGGCGTCGTCATCATCGAGCAGCAGCGCTTCGAGGAGTGGATTGCCGATCGTCGCGCCGGCGTCGGTGAGTACACGAACGCACGCGGCGAAGCGCGCCGAGCGCAGGTAAGCCTCGATGAGGGCGTCGATCGGGCGCTGGCCCTTGATGAGGTCTGTGGGGCTCGCGCCGGCCGCGAGGGCATCGCGGATGCCCTCTGGTGAGTGCACTTCGAACGCGCCGAGGAGCTCGGATTCGAGCGACATAGTGGAGGCTCGTGAATGGGACGATGCCATAGCATGCGCTCGACCGCCCGCAGGCGGTAGCCCAGTGTTACGGAATCCAGACGGAGGCCGACGGACCCGCCCGCTCGCTCGGGCGCATCGACAGCCCGACTGCACTCAGGATGACAAGCGGCTATGTTTTCGAACCGCAGCCAGGAAGCCCGCATGCCCGCAGTCGGCACCAGCGTCCCACGCAAGGACGGAATTGGCAAGGCCACCGGCGCGACGAAGTACGCCGATGACCTGACCTTTCCCGGCATGCTCTTCGGCCGCACCATCCGCTCCACGGTTGCCCGGGGCCGAGTGACGGGCATCAGATACGAATTCGACACCACCGGCTTCACCATCGTGGACTACCGCGACATCCCCGCGGTGGGCCGCAATGTCGTCGCGCTCATCGAGGACGATCAGCCATTCCTCGTGGAATCCGAGGTCCGGCACATGGCAGAGCCCATAATCCTCCTCGCACACGAGGATCGCGAAACGCTGCTCGCCGCGAACGTCGTCATCGAGTACGAGACGCTCGAGCCCGAGCTCGACCCCGAGCACTCGACCGTCATCTTCAAGGCACTCGCCATCGACAAGGGCAACGTCGAAGCCGGGTTCTCCTCGGCCGACGTCATCGTGGAAGGCACCTATCGAACTGGACACCAGGAGCACGTCTACATCGAGCCGAACGGCGTCATCGCCGATCCTGAGAACGGCGGAATCGCGGTGCACGGCTCAATCCAGTGCCCCTTCTACGTCGAGAAGGCCCTCAAGAGCCTCCTCGGCAAGCACGCTTACATCCGCGTAGTGCAGACGGAGACGGGAGGCGGATTTGGCGGCAAGGAGGAGTACCCGTCGATGATCGCGGGACACGCGACGCTGCTCGCCCTCAAGGCGAAACGCGCCGTGAAGATCATCTACGATCGCACCGAGGACATGATCGCCACGACGAAGCGCCACCCGTCGATCGTGCGACACCGCACGGGCGTGAAACGCGACGGAACGCTCGTCGCCATGGACATCGACATCATCCTCGATGCCGGCGCGTACGTCACGCTCAGCCCCGTGGTCATCTCGCGCGGTGGCATCCACGCCGCCGGTCCGTACCGCTGCGCGAACACGCGCATCCGCGGACGCGCGATGATGACGCACACACCACCCAACGGCGCGTTCCGGGGATTCGGTGCGCCGCAGACACTGTTCGCCATCGAGGCGCACATGGAGCGCATCGCCGAGGCGCTCGAAATCGACCCCGTGCACGTGCGCGAGCGGAATGCACTCGTGCCGGGCGACTCCACCGCCACGGGCCAGATCCTCACCGGCGACTGCTCCGCGCTCATGGTCCTCCGCGAGGCGGTAAGGCGCACCGACTTCTATAGAAGGCGCGCCGAGCTCCTAGGCACCAATCGCGGCATCGGCCTCGCGCTGTTCTTTCACGGCGCAGGCTTCACCGGCAGCGGCGAGCTGCGTCTCGCGTCGAAGGCCAAGCTCGAGCTCACGCGCACGGGTGTGCGCATCCTCGTGTCGAGCACCGAGATCGGCCAGGGCACACGCACCATGCACGCACAGATCGTGTCCGACGCGCTCGGCATTCCTTACGAGGACGTCGAAGTCGCGCAGCCGGACACGCAGCGTGTGCCGGACAGCGGCCCGACGGTCGCGTCGCGCACGTGCATGGTGGTGGGCAAGATTCTCCAGCGGTGCGCCGAGGAGATGAAGGAGAAGCTTGGCGTGCTGACGCCGCGGGAGTACTTCGAGCGCTACGGCGGGTTCGAGGTGCTGAAGGAGCACATTCCGCCGGCGTGGATCCAGTGGAACGACGACACCTACAGCGGCGACGCCTATGCGACGTATGCGTGGGGATGCGACGTGGTGGAGGTGGAGATCGACCGCGACACATATGAGGTGCGGCCGGTGAAGTTCACCGCGGTCCAGGAGATCGGAAAGGCGATCCACCCCAACCTTGCGCGTGGACAGATCGAGGGCGGCACGGCACAGGGGCTCGGCTTTGCGCTGCTGGAGAAGGTCGTGATGCGTGACGGCGTGATGGCGAACGCGTCGCTCACGAACTACACGATTCCAACGACGCTCGACACGCCGGACATGGACATTGTGCTCCTCGAGAACCCGTATGAAGACGGTCCATACGGTGCGAAGGGACTCGGCGAGCTTCCCCTAGATGGACCGGCGCCGGCAATCGTTAACGCCATGCGTCATCTCGCGATCGACGTCCGCGAGGTTCCCGTCACTCCAGAGATGGTGATGAGCGCATGCGCTTCACGCTGAACGGCGGCGACGTCGACATCGACGCGCACCCGATGCGTCGGCTGCTCGACGTCCTCCGCGAGGAGTGCGGGCTGACGGGTACGAAGGAAGGCTGCGGAGAAGGGGAATGCGGCGCGTGCACGGTGCTCGTGGACGACGTGCTCGTGGTATCGTGCCTCGTGCCGTTCGCGCAGGTCGAGGGCGCGTCGGTCAGGACCATCGAGGGCCTTGGCAACGACCACGCGTTGCAGCACGAGATGATGAACGAGGCCGGCGCGCAGTGCGGCATCTGCACGCCGGGCATGATCATGGTCGCGTCCACGCTGCCTCCGGATGCGTCGCTCGCCGACATTCGCGTTGCACTCGCCGGTAACCTGTGCAGATGCACGGGCTACGAGGCGATCTACCGCGCCATCCAGAAGGCCCGCGCGTGATCGGCGCTGTCCGTCACCTCAGCATCGAGACGCCGCGCACCCTCGACGCGGCGCTCGTGCTGCTGCGCAGTGAGCCGCTCGTGCCGATCGCCGGCGCCACCGACCTGTACGTGAGCCTCAACTTCGGCACGCTCGAGCACACGCGCTTCATGGACATCACGCGCCTGCCGGAGCTCCGTGACATCCATGTGCGTGATGACGTGCTCGTCATAGGTGCTGGCACGACGTACTCGACGATCATGCGGTCGCCGCTCGTGCATGAGCGCGTGCCCATGCTGGTGCAGGCCGCATCGCAGATCGGCGGCGTGCAGATCCAGAACCGTGGCACGCTCGGTGGTAACATCGCGAACGGTTCGCCGGCGGGTGATTCGCTGCCCGTTCTGGCAGCAACAGATGCGGTGCTGGTCCTGCGCAGCGCAACCGCCGAGCGACGCGTGGCGTTCAACGCGTTCCAGACGGGATATCGGACGTCGGTGCTGGCGAAGGACGAGCTCATCGTGGCCGTCGAGATCCCGCGCGTGGAAGGCATGCAGTGGTTCCGGAAGGTCGGCACGCGTGCCGCGCAGGCAATCTCCAAGCTCGTGGTCGCGGCAGTCCGCGCGCCCACGCCGCGCATCGCGATGGGCAGCATTGCGGCGACCACCATCCGCCTGCGGCAGACGGAGGCCGCACTTGCCGCTGGTGCGAGTATCGGCGAGGCGGTGAACGTGCTCGAGGGCGAGATCACGCCGATCGACGACATCCGCTCGACGGCCGACTACCGCCGAAAGGTGGCGGCAAATCTTCTCCGTCGGTTCTGGAATGCGTAGCTCGCGTGGCGCGAAGGGAGTGATCATCCGCAGCACCCGGGTGCTCACCGAGCGCGGCCTCGAGCCCGCGTCGGTGCACATTCGCGACGGGGTGATCAAGGAAATCCGCGCGATCGACTACCAGAAGATCGGCATGCGGCTCGTGGACGCCGGTGACGACGTCGTCATGCCGGGACTCATCGACGTGCACGTCCACGTCAACGAGCCGGGCCGCACGGAGTGGGAGGGATTCGCGTCGGCGACGCGTGCCGCCGCGGCCGGCGGGATCACCACGATCTGCGACATGCCGCTCAACAGCAGCCCGGCGACGACGACCACGTCCGCGCTCGCGCTGAAGCGCCACGCGGCGCGCGAGAACGCAATCATCAACGTGGAGTTCATCGGCGGCGTGGTGCCCGGGAACGCCCGCAAGCTCGAGTTCCTCCGTGAAGCAGGCATCACGCTCTTCAAGTGCTTCCTCGTCCCGTCAGGCGTTGAGGAGTTTCCCGCCGTCAGCGAGACGGAGCTTCGCGTCGCCATGCCGATCCTCGCGAAGCTCGGCGCAACGCTGCTCGTGCACGCCGAGCTGCCCGAGCACATCGGGTTGCCGTCCGGCTATCCGCGCAGCTACGCCAGCTATCTCGCCTCGCGCCCCGATGTCGCCGAGACGAGCGCGGTTGAAATGATCATCCGGCTCGCCGGGGAGTACGGCACGCGCGTCCACATCGTGCATGTCTCCTCAGCCAGCACGATCCCGCTCATCCGCGAGGCGCGCGCACGCGGCGTCGCGATCACCTGCGAAACCTGCCCGCACTACCTCACCTTCTCGGCCGAGTGGATCGAGGATGGCGCGACCGAGATGAAGTGTGCGCCGCCGATTCGGGATGCCGAGACGCGCGAGGCGCTCTGGCGGGGGCTGATCGCCGGTGACATCGACCTCATCGCGTCCGATCATTCGCCGTGCCCGCCTGAGTTGAAGCGGACCGACGGCGACTTCTTTCAGGCGTGGGGCGGAATCGCGTCGCTCCAGCTCGGCCTGCCAGCGGTCTGGCACGAGGCGCAGTCGCGCGGCGCGACCATCGAGCAGGTCGCGGGGTGGATGTCGGCGGCGCCTGCCCGGCTCGCCGGTCTTGCTTCTTCGCGTGGGCGGATCGCGGTGGGCTACGACGCCGACATCGTGATCTGGAAACCGGAGACGCGCGTGGACGTCAACGCAATGACGCTGTATCACCGGCACCCCGTTACACCCTATCGCAACTGCATCCTCACGGGTGAGGTGCACTCGACGTACGTTAGGGGCGTGGAAATCTTCCCAAGCTTTACCGCGCAATGACCGACGTTACGGAGCTCGTGGATCTCGCCGCCCAGCAGCTCGGTGGCACCGTCCTGGCTGCGAACGACGAGTTCTTCGCGCCGAAGGAGCGCATGCTCACGCCCACGCCCGCCGAATGGCGCGAGGGCATCTACGACGAGCGCGGAAAGTGGATGGACGGCTGGGAGACGCGCCGGCGTCGCGAGCCAGGATACGATTGGGCCATCGTGCACCTCGGCGTGCGGGGGATCGTGCGCGGTGTGGTGATCGACACGAGCTGGTTCCGCGGCAACTACCCGGATCGCGCGAGCATCGAGGGGTGCGACGTGGCGGGAACACCGTCGGCGAGCGAGCTCACCGGAT
>JBKJMP010000308.1:0-6530 GCA_046596395.1 Gemmatimonadaceae bacterium | reverse complement strand
GTCCGAGTGGCGATACTCCGCGACGCCACGTTACGCGTCGCGCTCGTGCTCAGCGCGCTCGTTTCGGCCGTCGTCATGGCGATGCTGGTCGTCGGCCCCTTCTATCTCGCCCGGGTGCAGGGGCTCGACGCCGCCGCCATCGGGTTGGTGATCTCGGCCGGACCGCTCGCGTCCGCGCTGATCGGCGTTGTGGCAGGCTCACTTGCCGATCGCCGGGGGATGCGGCTCGTGACGACATTCGGATTGGCGGGCATGGCAGCCGGGCTGTTCGCGCTCGCCCTGGCGCCGGCGACCTTTGGCGTCGCGGGCTATGTGACCGCAAGCGTGATCGTCACCGCGCATTACGCGCTGTTTCAGACCGCGAACAACGCCGCGGTCATCGCCGGCGTCAGCGCTGACCAGCGCGGCGCTGCGTCCGGCTTGCTCGGCTTGTCGCGGCACCTTGGACTCATCGCGGGTGCATCCGTTATGGGCGCGGTGTTTGCCGCTTCATCTGGCACGACTGCCATCAGTGACGCCGCTCCCATCGCCGTCGCTGCGGGCATGCGCGTCACGTTCCTCGTCGCGGCGATGGTCGTCCTGGTGGCACTTGCCATTGCGCGCCTCGCCGACGGCTCCGCGAACCGAACGGATCGGGAAGCGTTTACGGGCTTGTAGGCGCACTGGAATGGTGATGCGCTCGCACGGCGGCGGAACAATAGTGGCGCATGCCGAGTGGATTTTTCCGCCGCCGAGGACGTACTGTATGGGCATGGCTGCCGCGATCCCGTTGTATACGGTCGACGATCTCGAGGATTTTCCGCGCGACGGCAACCGCTACGAGTTGCTCGATGGCGTGCTCCTCGTGACGCCGGCGCCGAATCCGCCGCACGAGTTCGTCATCTCGAGACTTGTTGCATCCCTGGTCTCCGGCGTGCAGCTGCCGGGACACGCGGTCGTCATGACGCGCGGAGCAGTGTCGTTCCCTCCAAGGACGCAGCTCGAGCCCGACATTCTCGTGATACCTGCACGCGCCGCGGTACCACGAGAGTGGACAGAAACGCGCGACTACTGGCTGGCCGTTGAGGTATACAGTCCCGGCTCGCGCTTCTACGACCGCGAGTACAAGCGAGACAACTACCACACCCTCGGCGTCGCCGAAGTGTGGCTGGTGGACCTGGACGAACGCTGCGTCGAAGTCTCGCGCGCTCCCGGTGCGGGCAGCGTGCTGCGCGACGCACTCGTCTGGCGGCCACCAGTTCTCGATCTCGATGTGCGGATCGACCTGGCGCCGATCTTTTCGGGCCTCGAGTAGGAACTACTCGTCGAGCACCGCTGCGAAGTAGGACGCGAGATCAATGATGAGCGGCGCCGAGGCTCCCTCTGGATGCCACTGTGCCTCGTCAACCAGGATCTCGGGGCGCACATCACCAGGCGTGCAGCGCTCGATCGTGCGTGCGTCGAGGTCGATGATCCAGTACTCCGGCACCTGCTCGTCGCGGAACAGCGTCCTCTTGGCAACGCGGTCCGCGCGCGCGGTACTCGGCGACAGGACCTCAACGGCAAGCAACAGCCTGCCGGCATCCTCGAACTTCTCCGGACGACGTCCGTTCACCGGCGGAACCGCGAAGACGTCGGGCTGCACGGCGCGCGTCCGCGAGAAGATCACGTCGCCGGGCGCAACGAACGCGTAGCCGACACGCTCACGCCGAAGGTACTCGCGCACGATCGCGTACAGCTCGCCCACGGCCGCCTGATGTCGCAGCGCCGGTGCGGGACTCACGAACAGCTCCCCGTCGATGACCTCGTAGCGGTTGCCATCCTCTGGCAACGCGTCACGATCCTCGACGGTCCACATCCGATCGAGCTGGGGCATGTGCATACGATAGGGCTCCGGCGGCCGAGTGGGCAAGGTGGCATGCGACATCATCGCGCGGTGTGCCCACGCGCGCGTCACCATGTCCTTGCCGGCTCGCCGGAATCCCCTCGCGCGCGATCTCCTCAGCCGACCGCCGCATCAGCGCGCAAGACGTGAGCGTCTCGGCGCTAGCCGCGACGGGCGTGCGACGTGGCGCCCTTGCGCTCAATGCGCTTCGGTGAAGATTGCAGAAGGTCCTCCCTCCACGCGATGACGCGTGATCCGTCTCCGAGTTCTCGGTTCCCTCGAGCTAAGCGATGACGAAGGGCGCGAGCTGCGCACCGTGCTCGTGCAGTCGAAGCGCGCCGCACTGCTCGCCTACCTCGCCACGGCGTCGCCGAGTGGATTCCACCGCCGCGACCGGTTGCTCGGCCTGTTCTGGCCGGAGCAAGATGACGCTCACGCCCGCGACGCCCTCAATACCGCGGTGCGCTTCCTGCGCCGTGAGATGGGCAAGGCGGCGATCGTCAATCGCGGCAACGACGAGATCGGCGTCGATACGACGGTCTGCTGGAGCGACGTCGCGGATTTCCGCGCGGCGTTGAACGCCGGTCGTTACGAGGACGCGCTCGCCCTCTACCGCGGCGATCTGCTCGACGGATTCTTCACCGACGGCGCCGCGACGTTCGATGACTGGCTCGACCGCACGCGCGCACAGATGCGCGCCGACGCGGCGCGCGCGGCCCGCGCGCTCGCCGACGCGCGTGAGGGAGAGCGACATTTCACCATGGCCATTGCCTGCGCCCGCCGTGCGCTGGAGCTCTCCGATGGCGACGAACGCGTGTTGCGTGAGCTCCTCGAGATGCTCGATCGCCTCGGGGATCGGGCCGGCGCCGTGCTCGCGTACGATGCGTTCGAGCGACGCATGGCCAGCGAGTTCGAGACCGAGCCGGCGGCCGAGACGCGCGCGCTGATCGCGCGCATCCGAAACCGGGCGCCGGTCGGGCTGGCACTGAAACCGGCGCGCATCGGCGCGCCGCTGGAGCCCACGTGGGATGCCGTGCGCGGTTGGCGCGTGGAGCGTGAGCTCGGGCGAGGCGGCATGGCCACGGTCTACCTGGCGCGCGACCCCGCGCACGATCGCCACGTCGCGCTCAAGGTCATGCGCCCCGAGCTCGTGCTGTCGGCGGGCGTCGAGCGTTTTCTGCGCGAGATCCGGATTACGGCACGGCTCGCGCATCCGCACATCCTCCCGCTCATCGATTCCGGTGCGCGGGACGGCGTGCCGTACCTCGTCACCCCGTACGTCGCCGGCGAATCGCTTCGCGCGCGCCTGACGCGAGACGGTGCGCTTCCGGTGAGCGACGCGTTGCGCATCGCCACGGAGATGGCCGAAGCGCTCGACTACGCTCACCGCTCCGGCATCGTGCACTGCGATGTGAAGCCGGAGAACATCCTGCTCGCTGACGGACATGCGTTGGTCGCAGATTTCGGCATCGCGCGCGCGCTCGTCGCGTCGGGGGCATCATCGGCCAGCATGGGTGAACCGCTCGTCGGATCCCGTCGGTACATGAGTCCGGAACAGGCCACGGATGGCGCAGACATCGACGCGCGAACGGACCTCTACTCGCTCGGCTGTGTCTTGCTCGAGATGCTCTCGGGCCAGGTGCCGGCCGATGATGAGGGGGGGCGCGCGCGGCTGGCGACGCTGACGCATGTTTCGGCTGGCGTCAGGCGAATGGTGTCCGAATGCATGGCGCTCGAGCGCGAGTCGCGCCCAGCCTCGGCGGCGGATGTGCTGCGCCGGCTGGAGGAGTTGAGGACTGGTGGCGCACCTACGCCGCACGTTCCCGCGCGACCGCGCCGCGTCATGCTGGCCACGGCCAGCGGCGTCGTGCTGGCGACGGTGGCGATTGCGTTCAGCATCGTACCACGAATGCGGCACGACTGGAGCTCCGCCGCACTCGGCGCTGCGAGACAGCTCACGAACGCAGCGGGCCTGGAGCTCGATCCAGCCATCTCACCCGATGGGACGTTCATCGCCTACGCCGGAGGCACGGCGGAGCGGATGCGGATCTACGTTCGGCCGGCGTCCGGTGGCGATGCCGTGGAGGTGAGCGATGCATCGATGCGCCAGCACCGGTGGCCAACGTGGTCACCGGACGGGAGCCAGCTCGCCTTCCTGGCGAGCGACGGAGATCGAGGCGCATCGAACGGAAAGCTGTTCATCGTCTCCGCGCTGGGTGGCGCACGGCGACTGCTCGGCGAGGGCTTGGCATACCACGCCACGCCGTCGTGGTCGCCCGACGGGCGGTTCATTGCGTATCCCAAGGATGACTCCCTCCGCATTCGGGATGTCCAGGGGGTGGGGGTGCGCACGATCCCTGTGCGCCCGCACTTCCGAAGTCCGCGCGCGCTCTCCTTGTCGGGGAGCGTGTGGGCCATGCATTCGATCGCCTGGTCACCGGATGGCCACCGGTTCGCTTTCGTTGCCGGCAACGCAGCGTTCGCGCTCGGCAGCACCGCCTTCGGCAACATGGGGCCCAACGCGATCTGGACCATCTCGCTCGACGGCACTCCGCCAGTGCGAGTGTCCAAGGGACCGTACACGTTTGCCAGCCCCGTGTGGACGCCGGACGGCCGCGGGCTGCTCTACGCTTCGAACGCCGGCGGTGCGTTGGATGTCTATCATCAGGCGATCCACGGCGACGGACGCGCGAACGGGGAACCGCGACGGCTGACGACCGGATTGAGCGCGAATGGCATTAGCATGTCGCGCGATGGATCTCGTCTTGCCTACAGCCTGCTCAACTACCGCTCCAACATCTTCGCCGCGCCTATCGCGACGTCAGGCACTTCGTCCGCCGCGGCGCTACGCGCCGTGACCGATGAGAATCAGACCATCGAGACCGTGGACGTGACGGCGGACGGCACGTCGCTCGTCTTCGAATCCAATCGGAACGGTAGATCGCATATTTATCGGATGCCCGCCGCTGGCGGTGCTCCGGTTCAACTCACTGATGGCCCAGAGGAGGATTTCGCTCCGAAGTGGTCGCCCGATGGCAAGCGGATCGCCTTCATGCGACGCGAGCCCGCCAAGGACTTCCTGCGCGACGTCTATGTAATGTCTGCCGATGGCGGCGACCAAACACGCATTTCCTTGGACAGGCTCGATGATTCGTATCCGGCCTGGGCGTCCGGCGGGACGCGACTGACCTTCGGCCAGATTCCGACGGGCTCGATGGCCTCTCTGTTGGGCAGCGACGGCCGGTGGAGCGTGCCGGTCCGCGACACCTTGCGCGGCAAGTGGACGCTGGATGGCCGCTACCGGGTGTTCACCACGGGAGGTGACCTGTGGGCGCAGCGGGTGGGAGGGACACCCAGCCGCCTGGCGAGTGGCAAGCGGATGGGTGGACAGATCATGACCACCGCGCTCAACCCGGACGGTACGCTAGTGTACTTCCGGCTCATCGAGAATACGGGCGTTCACTCGTTCCATTCCGTTCGGTTGGCGGGTGGCGCGCCGAAGCTGGTGCTGCGGCTGGACGATTCGGCGCGTCGGCCGTCTCGCATCATCTTCTCCGCATCGAAGGGGCATCTCTACTTCTCGCTGACCAACGCGGAGAGCGACATCTGGGTCGTGGAGCTTCGCCGGTAGGCGGTCTTTCCGGCGCGCGGCTCAGGTCAGGGCTGGATCATCGCCGGATCAGCGCCCGGGCGCACGATGGGGGCACCCTCATCGGAGCGCCCATGCGATCTCTTGCAAACGCAGCCCTGACCATCGGTTTGCTCGTTGCCCAGAGCGGCTGCGTGACGAGCGGACAGCCGTCACGGGAGTCGGCGGGACTTGCCCTCACTTCGCAACGCCGGCAGGCCGACCGGCTGGACGCAATGGACTTGCAGCAGGTGGAGGCGGCGACGCTCGCCGATGCGATCCGGCAATTGAGACCGGAGTTCTTCACGCCGCGCCCTCCGGTGCGCATCACCGGGCCACTCCCGACCTCGGTGGTGTACGTCAACGGCCAGTATCAGGGAGGATTGGAGATGTTGAGCACGATCCCGCTTCCGACCGTCGTGGAAGTCACTCGGCTCAGCTCCACGCTGGCGAAGTCCAGATACGGCTCGTTCTGTCCGTGCGACGGAGGAGTGGTGGACGTCAAGGTTCGCGCGCCCTGAGTGCGGTGTCCCGCGACAGCTCAGCGCGCGATCTCCTCAGCCGACCGCAGCGCCAGCGCGCAGAACGTGAGCGTCGAGTTCGCGCAGCCGCCACTCACGCACGTCGGCGCGCCGACCACGAACAGGTTCTCGTGATCGTGCGTCCGCCCCCAGCTGTCCACCACCGAGCGCTCGGCGTCGGTACCCATGCGACACCCGCCTGCGGGGTGATCCTGCCATCCGTTCGCGTCATCCTCCTCCGTGTGCAGGAGCGTCCCCCCGCCCGCCCGCGCCATCGACGCGAACAGCGCCTTGATCGTGTCGTTCGAGTAGCCGCGCAACGCCGCGCTCTCGGGAGCGTCGCGGAACGCCAGCTTCGGAAGCGGATCGCCCCAGGCGTTCTTCCGCGAGGCGTCGAGCGTGAGCTCGCTCGATCGATCCGGAATGACGTCGTAGTACGCGCGCACTCGCGCGACGCCCGTCTTCGTTCTCTCGCGCCAGTCGTGCATGATCGCGTCGCCGAGGAGCGGCGTGCCGG
>JBKJMP010000160.1:0-3069 GCA_046596395.1 Gemmatimonadaceae bacterium | reverse complement strand
ACGGCCTCTTCCCGCTCGCCAAGGCGTTCGACGACCCGCCGCTCCTCGAGGAGGGGCGCCGCCTCTTTTACGTTGGCATCACGCGCGCAGAGCGGAAGCTGTTCCTTACGCATGCGGAACAGCGGCGGCGAAACGGCGAGTTCATGAACTCGAAGGCCTCGAGCTTTCTCCAGGCGATACCGGAGGCGATGCTCGAGCAGCACAAGACCATCAAGGTGCGCAGCTCCGGCCGTTCGTTCATTCACTCGCTCGGCGGCGGCAGCCAGTGGGGGAACTCGCGTGGCCGCGGGGTGGATCACCCGGCGCGCGAGGTGTGGCTCGACAGCGAGAGCGCCTTCCCACCGAGCGCGTCGCAGCGGCGTCCGGGAACGCCGGTCGTGCGGCACGCATCGTTCGATGAGGCGGAGGCGTCGCAGGACGAGGCGGTCATCGTTGTTGGTGCGCGCGTGAAGCACCGCAAGTTCGGGAGCGGTGTCATCGCGGAGCTCGCCGGCGCCGGGCGCGACCTCAAGGCCAAGATCGACTTCGACGACGAGGAGATCGGTCGCAAGACACTCGTCGTCGCGCAGGCAAACCTCGAGCGGGACATCGAATAGTGCCACCGATCACGATTGCAACCGTCCAGCACATCGCGGCCCTCGCGCGGCTCGGCATCACCGACGAGCGCGCAGCAACACTGGCGTCCGAGCTCTCGACCATTCTCGTGCACATGGACGAGCTCTCGAAGGTGAAGACGGAGGGGGTGCAGGAGGCGATCGGCGTCGGGGCGCGCGGCCTGCCCGCGCGCGGTGATCATGGACCGCCCCAGCCGCTCCTGCGCGGGATCGACGCATTCGCGCCGGCAACCAGGGATGGCTTCTTCATCGTGCCGAGGTTGTCGTCGCACGAGAGTGCGGGAGAGTCGTGAGCACCCCGTGTGAGACGGCGGCCGCCCTGCGGGACAATGCCATCGCCGGCCGCTGCTCCTCCAAGTCCACCGTCGAAGCCGCCATCGCGCGCGCAACGGAAGTCCGCGCCGGTGCCGATGGACTGAACATCTTCCTCTCCACCGACAAGAAGCACGCGGTTGCCGAATCGTTGGCGTCCCTCGGCATGATGAACGATACGACGCCCCCGATGCTCGTCGGTGTGCCATACGCCCTGAAGGACAACATCGCCACGACGAGCCTGCCCACCACGTGCGGCTCGCGCATCCTCGAGGGGTACCTGAGCCCGTACGAGGCCACGATCGTTGGCAAGCTGCGCGCCGCCGGGGGTGTGCTGTTCGGCAAGACCAACATGGACGAATTCGGCATGGGCTCGTCCACCGAGCACAGTGCCTTCGGGCCCACGCTGAATCCGCTCGCGCACGATCGCGTTCCAGGCGGATCGTCGGGCGGGTCGGCCGCGGCGGTTGCGGCAGGCATCGTTCCCCTCGCCTTCGGCTCCGAGACCGGCGGATCGGTGCGCCAGCCCGCGTCCTTCTGCGGCATCGTCGGCGTCAAGCCGACGTATGGGCGTGTCAGCCGGTTCGGGCTCGTCGCATTCGCGTCGTCGCTCGACCAGATCGGCGTCTTCGGCCGGACGGTGGACGACGCGGCTCGCGGACTCCGCATCATCGCGGGTCACGATCGCCTTGACTCCACGTGTGCCGACGCCCCAGTCCCTGAATACCACGAGGCCGACGCGCTCCCGGTGAAGGGCATGGTCATCGGCCGGCCAAAGGAATACTTCCCCGACTCGCTCGATCCTCGGATTCGCCAGCGGTGCGACGAGGCGCTCGAGCGTTATCGCGCGATGGGAGCCGTGGTCAAGGACGTCTCGCTGCCCCATACGTCCATGGCGATTCCGGTGTACTACATCGTCGCGCCAGCGGAAGCATCGTCCAACCTCGCGCGCTTCGACGGTGCGCGGTACGGCCTCCGCATTGAAGGCGACGGTCTGCGCGGAATGTACGAGGCCACCCGCTCGCAGGGCTTTGGCGACGAGGTGACGCGCCGCATCCTGCTCGGCACCTACGTGCTGAGCGCGGGTTACTACGACGCCTACTATAGAAAGGCGCAGCAGGTCCGCACCCTCATTGCCGACGACTTCCGTCGGGTGTTCTCGAGTGGCGTAAACCTGCTCTTCACGCCCACGACGCCGACGGTCGCCTTCCCGATCGGCGCGATCTCCGATCCGTACGAGATGTACATGAGCGACATCTTCACGGTCACGGCCAACCTCGCCGGGATCCCCGCGATGTCGCTGCCGATCGGCCTGGTGGACGGACTTCCGGTCGGCGGTCAGTTGATGGCGTCGCACTTCGGCGAGATGCCCATGTTCACGGCCGCGTACGCGCTCGAGCGCGCGTTTGGCCTGGAGAAACACGCATGACGGTGCCCACGATCGAGGCGCTGCGCGCCGAGTGGGAGATGGTCGTCGGGCTCGAGGTGCACGTGCAGCTCTCGACGCGCACCAAGGCCTTCTGCGACTGCTCGGCCGAGTTTGGCGCGCCGCCCAACGTGAACACCTGCCCGGTGTGTCTTGCACTGCCCGGCGCATTGCCCGTGCTCAACGCGCACGCCATCGAGCTCGCCACGCGTGCGGCGCTCGCGATCAACTGCACCGTGCATCCGACGTCCACGTTCGCGCGAAAGAACTACTTCTACCCGGACCTGCCGAAGGGCTACCAGATCACGCAGTTCGACTCGCCGCTCGCAACCGGTGGATTCGTCGAGATTGGCGCGCGGTCCGACCGCTCACCGATTCGCATCGGTGTCACGCGCGTGCACATCGAGGAGGATGCGGGGAAGTCGGTGCACGACCGCTATCCGGGATTGAGCGCCATCGACCTGAATCGAGCGGGCACGCCGCTCATCGAGATCGTGAGTGAGCCCGACATCCGGTCGTCCGAGCAGGCGGGCGCCTACCTTCGTGTGCTCAAGCAAATCCTCGAGTACATCGACGTCAGCGACGTGAGCATGGAGGAGGGCAGCCTTCGCGTCGACGCGAACGTCAGCGCGCGTCGCCGCGGCGAGACCGCCCTCGGCACCAAGACGGAGGTGAAGAACCTCAACTCGTTCTCGGGCGTCGAGCGCGCACTCGACG
>JBKJMP010000271.1:0-11040 GCA_046596395.1 Gemmatimonadaceae bacterium | reverse complement strand
CTCCGGTGAGGTAGCCGGCGAGCATCACGGCGAGGAACGCGTCCCCCGCACCGACGGTGTCCTTCACCTCCACCTCGAAGCCCGGATGCTCGGTCCACGCGCCATTGCGCCACATGGCGGCTCCCCGGTCTCCCCGCGTGATGCACACGGTACCGCAGTCGAACGACTCGGCGATCGCGCCCGCGGCGGCCCGTTCGTCCTTCGGCAGACCGTACCAGGTGGCGATTTGTCGCAGCTCCACGTCGCTCAGCTTGAGGATGTCCGCGCGCCCGAGCGAGCGCCGCACCACCTCGCGGTCGTCGAATGGTGGACGCAGGTTGGCGTCGAATACCATGAGGGCCTCGCTCTCCCAGAGGCGCTGGATGGTCGCCCGTGAGATGGCCGCACGTTGCGCCAGGCTGCCGAAGACGATCGCGCGCGCACCAGCGGCGCGCGCACGCAGCTCGCCCGTGAGCTCGATGGCGTCCCACGCCGCGGGCGCAACGATTTCGTACGCCGCAGTGCCGGCGTCATCTAGCGACACCTGAACGAAGCCCGTGGGGAGCGTAGGATCGGTCTGCACGAGGTCCACCGCTACGCCGAAGCTGGTCGCGCGGCGAAGGATCTCCTCGCCGAGGCGGTCGCTGCCGACTCGGCTCACCATGGCCGCGGGGAGCCCGGCCGCGCGCAGGTGGCACGCGACGTTGAAGGGCGCGCCACCGAGAAACAGCCCGGCGGGGAGTGCGTCCCAGAGTACTTCGCCTATGCAGAGTATTTCGGTAGGTGGCATTGGCGTGACAAACCAGACCGCGGAACGCCGATGACGCCGAAAGAGCGCACGCCGACGTCGCCGTAACTGCGTTACTCGTGAACCCTCAAAGTCTCAGGCTCTCGATTCGCGCGCCAACATAGCGCGATTCCCATTTCACGAACTCCAAGAAGACCATCAACGCTGTTGCGGCGACGTCGGCGTACGAAGTTCCGGCGTCATCGGCGTTCCGCGGTCTGGGCTTTCGTCGAGCCGAGCGCCAAGCGCATTGAACAGGTGTATCCGGTCACCGACGCGCACGTTCACCAGATCCCCGACCGTAGGCAACACCTCGGCAGATGTCGCCACCATGATCCGATGCCTACCAACCTCGATATGGACGTGACTCGTGCCGCCGAGCCGTTCGACGAGCACCGCACGGCCGGCGAGCGTTGCGCCGTCCTCCGCGCCGACGAGCTGGAGGTCCTCGGGCCGCACGCCGAGCACCGCTGGTCCGGGGTCAGAGTGGGTCGCAACCGGAATACGTACACCGTCCGCCACAAAGGAACGGTTCTGAGCATCGATGCGGCCATCGATGAAGTTCATCGGCGGCGTGCCGATGAATCCCGCCACGAAGCGATTGACCGGATTCCGGTAGAGATCGATCGGCTTCCCAACCTGTTGGATCGCCCCGTTCGCCAACACCACGATTCGGTCACCGAGCGTCATCGCCTCGACCTGGTCGTGCGTGACGTAGATCGTCGTCGTGCTCAGCCGGCGCTGGAGCGCGCCGATTTCCATCCGCATCTGACCGCGCAGGCCAGCGTCGAGATTGGAGAGCGGCTCGTCGAAAAGGAACACGAGCGGCTCGCGCACCATCGCCCGACCCATCGCCACCCGCTGCCGCTGCCCGCCTGAGAGCTGCTTCGGCTTGCGGTCGAGCAGGGGCTCGAGGCCGAGCATCCCGGCCGCCCACGCCACGCGCCGCGCGATCTCCGGCTTCGCGACGCGACGCAGCTTGAGGCCGAGCGAGAGGTTCTCGCGCACGGTGAGGTGCGGGTAGAGCGCGTAGTCCTGGAACACCATGGCGACGTCGCGATCGCGCGGAGCGAGGGCGGTGATGTCGCGGTCGTCGATGCGGATGGAGCCGGAGGTGAGCGTCTCGAGCCCCGCAACCATGCGCAGGATCGTGGATTTCCCCGACCCCGATCCGCCGACGAGCACGAGCAGCTCGCCATCGGCAACCTGCAGGTCGAACTGCTCGACGATGCTCACGTCGCCGAAGCGCTTGGTGACCTGTTCGAAGGTGACGGATGGCATCAGCCCTTCACTCCCGCGCCGGCCATGCTCTCGATGAAGTAGCGCTGCAGGAACATGTACGCGACGACCACCGGCACCACGAGCACCATCGCGGCGGCGAGCGAGACACCGAGCGTCCCTGCCCCGCCACCGAGTGCGAACACGGTGAGCAGCTGGGGCAGCGTCATGATCTGCTGGTCGCGCACGACGAGGAGCGGCCACAACACTTCATTCCACGAGCCCATGAAAGTGAAGATCGCGACGATCGCCAGCGCTGGCCGAGCGAGTGGCCAGAAGATCGTGAAGAGGATGCGCAACTCGCCCATGCCGTCCATGCGGGCCGAGTCGATGAGCGACTGGGGGATCTGAAGAAAGAACTGTCGCAGCATGAGGATCGCCGTCGCGTTGAAGAGGTAGGGGATGATGAGCGCCGCATACGTGTCGATCCATCCGAGCTGCACGATGAGCGTGTAGAGGGGGATGAGCGTGAGCTGTCCGGGCACGAGCAGCACTGCCATCGTGGCCGCGTTCAGGGCGCGCTTGCCGGGAAAGGTGAGCCGCGCCATCGCGTATGCGGTGATCGAGCCGAACACCAGCACGGCCGCCGTGATCGTGGTCGCGACAAACACGCTATTGAGCAATGCCCGCCCGAACGGCGCACGCGACCACATGAGGCGATAGTTCTCGAGCGTCGCCACGTCCGGGATGAGGGAGAGCGACCCGACCTCGCCGGCCGGCTTGAATGTGCTGCTGGCCATCCAGAGGAAGGGATAGATGAACGTGAGCGCCGCGATCGCGAGAACCAGGTAGATGAGCAGCGACCGCACGCCTCTCGCCCTCTCGTCCTCTCGTCCTCTCGTCCCGTTCACATTGCCTCCGCCGTGCCAACCACTCGACGCTGGATCGCCACGACCGCGCCGATGATCAATGCCAGGGCCACACCGATCGTCGCCGCGTACCCCATCTTCTGGTACGAGAACGCATTCGTGTACATGTAGAGCACGACGGAGAACGTCCGTCGGAGCGGCCCGCCGCCAGTCATCACGTACGGCTCGATGAAGAGCTGGAAGCCGTTGATCGTCGACAGCGTGAGGACGAGGATCGTCTGCGGCAACAGCATCGGCAGCGTGAGGTACCGGAACCGCTGCCACGCCGACGCGCCATCGAGCTCGATCGCCTCCTGGCAGCTGCGCGGGATGTACTGCAACCCGGCGAGATAAATGATCACGTAGAAGCCGACGTTCTTCCACGTGACCATCACGGCAATCGCCGCCATCGCGACTGACGGATCCGTGAGCCACGGCACCGGCGAGATGCCGATCCGCGTGAGGATGCCGTTGAGCAGCCCAACATCAGTCGCGTAAAGGGCATTCCACAAGATCGCGACGACCGCCCCCGAGATCACCACGGGGAGGAAGAACGCCGCGCGCCAGAACGCGCGCAGCCGCATCGGCCGGTCGAGCGCCACGGCAAGTCCGAGTGCCGTGACGATCTGCAGCGGCAGGTGGATGCCGAGGAAAACGAACGTGTTGCCGACCGCCTGCCAGAAGCGCGCGTCCACCGCGAGGAGGCGCACGTTGTCCAGTCCCGCGAACGACGGCGTGGTGACGAGGTCCCAGCGCATCATCACGAGCGCGAGCGCGAACACGACCGGATACGCCGCAAACGCGAGCAGGAAGAGCGCGTACGGTGCCGAGAGGAGGGTGCCGGAACGGGCCTCAGCGCGCATCGATGATCTTCCGGGCTTCGGTGGCCGCCTTGCCGAGGGCGCGCTTCACCGGCGTCACCCCATAGATCCCGGACGCTTCGTACGCCTCGGACAGCAGGTCGAAGATCTCGACGATGTCCGGATCGAGGTCGATGTCGCGTGTGTGCTCGACGAGCGCGGCGTAGTGCGGCAGCGTGGCCGACCGCGCGAGGACCGCCGCGAATCGCGCATCCGTCGCGAGCCCGCGGCGGTACGGGAGCTGGCTCGCCTCCTGGATCAGCAGCCGGTCCGCCTCCGGCGACGTGAGGTACGCCACGAACCGCGCCGATGCCTCCGCATGCTTCGTCGTCGAGAAGATCGCGATGCTCCGCAGGTCGGCGAATGCGTACGCGCTTCCTGGCGGCGTTCCATCGGCCGACGGAATCGGCGCAACCGCATACCGAAGCCCCGCTGGCTTCAGCACGTCAAGCTCAGCGAGGAACCATGGCCCGATGATCTTCATCGCCACCGTGCCGTCGATGAACGGATCTCGGCCCAGTGCAAAGTTGGCCTTCGGCAACAACCCCTGTGCGAATCCCCGCCGCAGCACCTCGATCGCCGACTCCGCTGCTGGGTTGTCGAACAGCACCGTGTCGTTGCGCACCAGCGTCCGTCCCCCCGAGCTCGCGAGGTAGAGCGGATAGAAGTCATAGAAGCGCTCGTGCCAGGTGGTCTTGAGCGGCGCCCACAGCGCCCACTTGTCCAGCCGTCCATCCCCGTCGGTGTCGCGCGCGAGCGCGCGGAACGCCGCGAGCAGCTCAGTATGATTCCGCGGTGGCGACACGCCCGCCTTCGCGAGCAGGTCCACGTTGTACAGCAGCATCTCCGGGTTGGTCTTCCACGGGAACGAGTAGATGCCGCCATCCGGCAACCGCAACGAACCGAGCATCGCGCTCGACGTCCGTTCGGCGAGGCGCGCCGCGGTGGGCGCAAGGTTGTCGAGACGCACGACGCCGTTGGCGCGCACGAGCCGCGCTAGCAGCGCGGAGGACACGTTGGAGCAGACGTCCGGCGTCGCCCTCGCAACGATCGCGGCCAGCAGCACCTCCTCGGTCGAGCGACCGGCCGGCAGTGGCTGCACGCGCACCTGGATGTCGGGGTGCTCGCGATTCCAGCGCTCGGTGAGGATGTTCGCGACCTTCACTTCGGTGGGATTTGCGGCAGGCCAGTACGTGAGCGTGATCGGCCCGCGACTGCTCGCATCCGTCACGCGAATGCGCCCGTCCGCCTGCTCCAGCACGACGCGCGCGCCGTTCGGGCCCGCGTACTCGCGCCGCGCGGGCACGTCGGCAAGCGACGACGACAGCTCGCCGGCCGCGCGATACCGGAGATACTCGACCGCCTCGGGATTGCTCGTCACCGCCTGCAGCGCGAGCAACGCCTCGATCGTGGACTCGGCTCCTGAATTCCGGTTGACGGCTGACACCCCATCAATGCCATCGAACGTTCTCCCCGTGGCCGAGTCGTACATCACCACGCCGGCGGCATTGGCGCCGATCAACCACGCGGCACTCAACCCCGCCATCACCGCATAGCCGCGGTCATTCGTCGCTTCGGCGAGCGCGATGAATCCCTCGGCCACCGGGCCGACGCCATACGCAATCTGCGGGTACCACTTCGCCGTGCCATCAGTCGCGATCTCCGCGGGCACCTGCCCCGCGAGGAGGAAGCGCGTCCACAGGGCATTGGCCTCGAGCTTCGCGGCCTCGAGGAACTCTGGCCGCTCCAGCACCACCGCGGCAGAGGCCAGCGCCGACACCGTTCGTGAGCCCCACGCGTGCCACGGTGCGCCGGCCGAATCCACGCGCGCGCCCCAGGGCGCGCGCGACGCATCTCCCCGCGAGAGTGGCGAGAGTAGCGCGGCCGTGCGCGCGGCGAGTGCGCCTCGCGCCGGCGTCGGCGACGCGCGCTGCAGCGCGAGCAGGCCGAGCAGGCCCTCGGATGTCGCCGTGGCTGATCCACCGATGAGGCGGCCGGCGTCGATCTCGCGCGCCATGCGTGCGACCGCGCGCTCGAGTGGAGCGCCGAGGCCCTCGAGCCCTCCGGGATACGCCGTGGAGAACACGCGATGGGCCTCGCCGAGCGCCCAGATACTCCGCGCCGCCCAGTACGACATGCTCTTTCGGCTGCTGGGGGCAAGCCTGTTGAGTCGCCCGGCGGTGTCCACGAAGTTGATGAACTCACCGTCGCCCTGCTCCATGCCGGCGACGAAGACGAGCAGCGCGCGTGCGTCATTGCGAACCACGGTGTCGCCCGTTCCCTCGTACGCGCGGAGGTACGCCACGGCGGCGCGCGCGGCGTCGTCCACGCTCGCGATGCCCTCGAGGCCGTCGCGCAGCGGAGAGCCCGACGGGAGGTAGTCCGGTGCGTTCGCATAGAGCGCGACCACGCGCCCGCCCTTCACCGGGAGCGTGAGGTGGCGAAGGTGCGCGTAGTTCAACACGACAGGCGGGAGCGCTGCGCTCATCTCGGGTGCGGGCGCACGGCCGCATGCGATGATCCCCGCGAGCCCCAGCAACCACCGCCCGCGTGCCGTCACCGCGCCATGTCCGCTTCGATCGACGTGAGCAGTGCTTCCTTGTTGACCCGCGCCGCACCGACGGAGACGTCGGCCGCACCGTAGTAGACGATCAAATCGTCGCCGCGCTCGACCAGCCCCTGCGGAAAGACGACGCGCACTCCGGTGATGAAGTTCGCCATGTCCACCTGCGGAATCGGCCCCGCCTCGCTCTCGTAGCTCGCCTCTGGTGCGAGCGCAGGCTCCTTCGAGACGTAGAGCACCGTCTCCGGATGCTCGTGATCGAGCAGGCACCAACCCATCGAGTAGACGTTCCCCTCCGCGATTGTCGTGGCCCCGTGGAACGGGAGTAGCCAGCCGAGCCGCGTCTCGATCGGCGGCGCGCCCGCACCGACGCGCGAGCTGCGCCACGTGCCCGGCTCGGGACCGAGCAGCACCTCACCCTCGACAGGCCATTCGTTCTCGAGGGAGTCCACGCGCACACAGACGATGCGCGGCATCGGCCGGTGGAGGATCACGAACTGGCCGCCAACGCGCCGCGGAAAGACGACGCAGTTCTTGTTCTCACCGGCGATACGTGGTCCGTGTCGCTCGTACTGCGCGGGATCGAGGAGGTCAGGCGTCGTGATGAGACAGACGCGCGGTCCGGCGGGCGAGTAGCCGGTGTACGTGATCGCGTAGCGGCGATCCTCCTCGATGTAGGTGATGCGTGCGTCCTCCACCCCCCACTCCTCGTACGCCGCCTCGCGCGCGATGGCGGGCTGTGGCCAGATCTCGTCGAGGTGGACACCGTCCTTCGACAGCGCCATGGCGAGGCAGGAGCGCCCCGTGTCCTCCTCGTACACGCGGACGAGCAGCGCGACGCGATCCGTCGCACGATCGACGCACGCGCCGGGATTGAATGCGCCGCTCGCACGGGTGAACGGAATCTGCGCCGGCCGCACGATGGGATTGTTCGCGAGGCGCTGGAGTGCGCCGCTCATGTGCGCGCCGCCGTCCAGCGGCTGTAGAGACGCGCGAAGTGCGCGCCCGGGTCGGCGTAGTAGTCGTCAGCGCTCACGTCGAGGACCATGGGGACCGTTCCACACTGTAGGCCACCTGCGTCGCGCCGCTGCCGCAGCGCGCGAAACACGGCCGCCGCGGGCTTCTCGCTGCCGTCGGCGCGCACGAGGCCGAACGTCCGCTCGCGAATCGCACGGTCGAACGGCGGACGCGTGAACAACGAGGCATCATAATCGGCATAGCACCAGGCATACGCGCCGGTCGCCCCCGTGTCCACCAGTCGATCCACGACGGCGCCGTAATACTCCGCACCTTCCTCCTCCGACGCGAGGTACTGCTCGCGCGGCTCGCCGAGGAAATCGTCGGTGATGAAGGTACCCGTCGACCCTCGCGGCGCGCTACACAGGCCGAACTCCTGCATGAGCGTCCCGCGTCCCTTGCCCCCCAATCCAGCGGTGAGCGCGCAGGCGAACGGCACGAGCTCCGGATCGAGGAAGGAGCGCGCGTGATCGGAGTAGAGCGGGTATGCATGCATCACGTCTTCGTCGAGCTCGGAGGCGAGGTCGTCCACGCGCATGTTGTTGTCCGTCGTGAGCGACGGAAGGTGCGCCCCGATCCGCACCGGCACACCGGGCGCCGCGGCGCGGATCTCCGCGGCCATCGCGGCTACCCATTGCCGCGCTGCATCGCGCGTGCGAGGACGCTGGGCGTCGTCGATCTCGTTCGCGATGTCGAAGGCGCGGAGCGCGCCGTCGCCGGCAAGCGCACTCACGCACGCGTGCGCGAGCATCGCCTGCGACCGCAGCACCTCGGCGTCGCCGTAGAGATCGCGCACGCCATTCGCCGCGTGCATCCACTCCGGCCACCAGATCCGCCCGCTCATGTTGATGACGATCAGTGTCGGCACGATGGAGAGACCGGCGTCCTTCGCAATCCTCGCTACGGCGACGAGCCGCTCGATCATGTCACCATCCACCGAGCCCGCGGCGGGGAGGAAGTCCGCCGTGAGCGTGAACAACCGCACGGTGTCGAATCCCATGTCGGCAATGTGCGCAAGTTCGTCGCGCACCTCGCCCAGGTCGAGCTCGCGCCACATGTACATCGCGCGCCGCCGAGGCCAGTAGTTGATCCCCAGCTCGAACTGGCTCACGCGAGTCCGCTCATGATCTCGGCCACGGACAGCTCGGCGAGCGCGGTCACTCCGTCCGCTGCGCCGTAGTATGCGCGCACCCGATCACCCTCGGCAACCAGCCCGCAGGTGAACACAACGCCCCCGAAAAACCCCTCTCGCTCGTATGGCATTTCCGGCGCAAGTATGGGCTCGACGGATCGCGCGAGTACGGTTGACGGGTTGTCGGCGTCGAGGAGGAGTGCGCCGAGGGCGTAGGCCATGGGATGACTGCTGACTCCGTGATAGACGGCAAGCCACCCGCCATCGACGCGAAACGGCACGGCGCCCCCACCGATTTTCGCGCTGTCCCACGTGCCCCGCCTTCCCTCCGCCACAACGCGATGGTCGCCCCACGCCAGCATGTCGTCCGACGTCGCACTCCAGATCGCCGGTCTGCCGATCCCCTCCGGCATGGGACGATGGAGCGCCACGTACCGGCCGTGAATGCGCTCGGGGAAGATCGTGACGTCGCGATTGTTGGGTGGGAAGATGATCCCGTGCCGCTCGAACGTGCGGAAGTCGCGCGTGCTGGCGAGCGCCGTCGCGATGCCGAGCGACGAGACGGCGGTGTAGTTGATCCAGTAGGTATCGCCGATGTGCGTGATGCGTGCGTCCTCGATGCCGAAGGCCTCGAGCGCCGTGGCCGGCGAGAGTGCGGGCGCGTCCTCCACGTCGAAGTGGACGCCGTCGTGCGAGCGCGCCACCCGCAGGTGCGAGATCGACGTGAGCCAACTCGCTCCCTCGTGCACGATCACGCGCGGGTCGCTGATGTCGAGCCCTGGCGTGTGCGGTGCCCAGCGCTCGAAGAGCAGACGGCCGGTCTCCGCGTCGTACCAGGGCGCCACGACATCCGGCGCGCCATCCTTCAGCAGCGCCTCCGCCACCCGGAGCAGCAGGACGACGTCTCCGTCATGCACCGTGGCTGCCGGGTTGAACACCCCGACGACCTCGAGATCACTACGCGATGGCCTGATCATGGCCGGCGTGAGGATCGGATTGCCTGGGTCGCGTCGCGGGGGCATTCGCAGGGGGCGTGAGGAGCCACAACAGTACACCCGTTGCCACGGTTCCAACACGGGCGTAACATGGATTCGCGCGCTCGGCCTCTGAGCCGGAGCGATGAGCATGAGCGTGAGCTTCGAGCTCTGAGCAGGTGAGAGCTCGAGCAGCTAAAAGCTCTGGGGCTTCAGCTCGAGCACGAGCTCGGGTTGCTCATTGCTGGAGGCTCACGCTCACGCTCGATCCAAGAAATGGAGACTCTAGTGGACCCGATGTATCTGAAGGACGTCGAAGCACATCGCGGCACGGGCCCCCGCGCCGAGGCGATCGAAGGCATGCGCGCGACGGGCATCCCGATTCCGCAGATCATGCACCTCTTCGCCTTCAAGCCGGATCGCACGGAGTTCCTCGCGCAGTTCACGCAGGGCGTCATGCGTGGCCCGTCCCCACTGCTGCCGGGCCAGCGCGAGCTCATCGCCGCGCTCACGTCCAAGCTCAACCAGTGCCTCTTCTGAATTGGCTCCCACGCCGCGGTCGCGGTGGAGCTGCTGGGTGATCGTCCGCTGGTCGAAGGCGTTCTCGCAGACGTCGACACCGCGCCCGTGACGGAGAAGGATCGCGCGCTCTACCGCTTCGTGCGGAAGATGGTCCACGACTCCCTCTCCATCCGCGACGACGACGCGGAGACGGTGCGCGCCGCCGGCTGGACCGACGAGGCCCTGTACGACGCCATCACCGTCGTGGCCCTGTTCCAGTTCTACAATGCGTGGATCGACGCCAGCGGCGTGCGCGACATGCCCGCCTTCGCATACGAGATGTCGGGTAAGCGTCTGGCGACGACTGGCTACATGGCGCCGAAGCCCCCCTCAAACTGAGTCCACGAGCATCGGGGGCGTATCCGTGTCCCCAGCGTCGCGGACGAGCCCGACGCAGAGGGCGGCAATCAGCATGAACACCCCGCCCGCCATCACCACGTAGAGCGGCGCGTTCGGATTGTCCCGGCCCAGCAGCGTGCGGATCACCGGGCCGAACGCGAGCGATGCGACGATCTCCGGGATGACGATGAAGAAATTGAACACGCCCATGTAGACGCCCATGCGCGCGGCCGGCAGCGCGTTGGAGAGGATCGCATACGGCATCGACAGGATCGACGCCCACGCGATGCCCACGCCTACCATGCTGAGCAGCAGCACGTACTTGTCGTGGATCAGGTACACCGACAGCAGCGCGATGCCACCACACACCAGCGCGCCCGCGTGCACCGTCTTGCGGCTCGTGGCCGCGGCAAGCGCCGGCAGCGCCAGCGCCACGAGGAAGCACGTGATGGAGTAGAACGCGAACGCAAAGCCGCCCCACTCGATCCCCGCCGTATAGAGCGGCGATTGCGCGTCCGTCGCGCCGAACACGTGCCGCGCCGTGGCGGGCACGAAGAACAGCCACATGCAGAAGAGCCCGAGCCAGGTGAAGGTCTGCACGACGGCGAGTTGCTTCATCGTCGCCGGCATCTCTCGCAGCGCCACGCCGATCTCGGCCAGCATCGCCCCGGGCCCTCGCCGCGCCTGCCGCTCGCGCTCGAA
>JBKJMP010000486.1:0-13763 GCA_046596395.1 Gemmatimonadaceae bacterium | reverse complement strand
GTGAACATTACCAGCGGGAAGACGGCAAACGATAGCTGGAGGCTGAGAATCACCTGACTCAGGATCAGGAGTCTGGCCGTCCCGGATTCCCCATACATGTAGGAAACGATGACCGCCGGCACGATCGCGATGAGGCGGGTGATCAGCCGTCGCAGCCAGGGGCGCAGCCGGATGTTGAGAAAGCCCTCCATGACGATCTGGCCGGCGAGCGTGCTGGTGATCGTCGAACTTTGTCCGGAGGCGAGCAACGCGAGCGCGAAGACCGTACTCGCACCGGCGCCAAGCAGCGGAGTGAGCAGTTTGTAGGCGTCCTGAATCTCGGCGACCTGGATATTCCCTGACGTATGGAACGTCGCCGCCGCGACGATGAGGATGGCCCCGTTGATGAACAGCGCGAAGGTGAGGGCGACCGTGGAATCGATGAACGCGTACTTGACTGCTTCCTTCTTGCCGGGCTCGGTCAGCTCGTAGTTCCGCGTCTGTACGACGGAGGAATGCAGATAGAGGTTGTGCGGCATCACCGTGGCGCCGAGGATGCCGATGGCGATGTAGAGCTTTTCCGTATCGGCGAGGATGTCGAGGGTCGGGATGAACCCCTTGGCGACGCCGAGCATATCCGGCTTGGCGAGGAAGAGCTCGAAGCCGAAGCACACGCCAATGGTCGCGACGAGCGTGATGACGAGCGCCTCCAGGACGCGCACGCCTCTGTTCTGGAGATAGAGGAGAATCATGACGTCGAGCGCCGTGATCATCACACCCGTCGTGATCGGGATGCCGAACAACAGGTTCAGTGCGATTGCCGAGCCGATCACCTCCGCGAGATCGCAGGCGGCGATGGCGATCTCGCACAGGAACCAGAGGGCGTACACAACCGGCTTGCTGTAGTTGTCGCGGCAGGCCTGCGCGAGATCACGCCCGGTGACGATGCCAAGCTTGGCGGCGAGCCCCTGAAGCAGGATCGCCATGAGGTTGGAGATCAGGATCACGCTCAGCAGCGTGTACCCGAACCGCGAACCACCCGCCAGATCGGTGGCCCAGTTGCCCGGGTCCATGTAACCGACGGCAACGAGATATCCTGGTCCGGCGAACGCGAGCATCTTCCGCCAGGTCGATCGTCCGCCAATGGGGACGCTGCGATAGACCTCGGCGAGGCTCGGCGCGACGCGCGCGCGACGCCAACCTGCATCCGGCGTGAGCTCGCCGGAGTCGCGAGGCTGCGACGGTGGAATGGGTGGCACTGTCATGTGTATTGATTTAGGATTGCCTAAACCTAAGATGAGGCTCGGATAGCGCAACCCGGGCTTTCATCTGAGCGCACCGAAGGATCGCACGTGCGCTCAGGATGATACCGCGAGCTTCTCCAGCAGCGGAATGGCGACCACGAGTGCCTGGCGCTCTCGCGCGGTGAGTCGCCTCACGTCTGCCGTGAGCGCCGCGACACGACGACGCCGTCCCGCATGGAGGAGCTCGCGACCCGTCGCCGTGGCTTCGACACGAACGATCCGCCGGTCCGAGGGGTCGGCCACGCGGCGCAACAACCCATCTACCTCGAGCGCCGCGACGAGTCGCGACATCGTGGGCACGCGCACCTGCTCGGCATCGGCCAGGTCGCCGATCGTTCGCGGCCCCGCGAACACGAGTACGGAGAGCGCCGACAGGCGCGGAGCGCTGAGCCCCGACGCGTCGTCCTCGCGGCGGAGACGCCGCAACAGGTGGATGGCAGCCGAGTGGAGGCGGTCGGCGGTGTCCGCCGGCGAGCGGGCGCGGGGTGCGCGAGAGGGCGCTTGACGAAGAGGCATGGGCCCATATGTTAGTTAGCACAGCTAACGATTCGCAACCCTCCTGCACCGGCTTTCGAGATGACCACCCCGTCGGGAACCAAGATCACGGGCGTCCGGCAGATCGCCCTCACCGTGTCGGACGTCGCGCGCGCCACCGCCTTCTACCGCGATGCGGTGGGCCTGCAATTCCTCTTCGACGCAGGGCCCAACCTCGCGTTCCTCGACATCGGCGGCGTGCGCCTCATGCTCGCCACCCCCGAGGGCGAGTTCACTCCCGGGAAGAGCTCGGTGATCTACCTGAACGTCGGCGATATCATCGCGGCGCAGGCGGCCATGACGGAACGCGGCGTTCCCTTTCCTGCCGAGGCACACCTCGTGGCCCGCATGCCAGACCACGACCTGTGGCTCTCCGAGTTCCGCGATCCGGACGGCAATCCCATGGCCCTCATGTGCGAGATGCCACGCGCCTGACGATCACTCGTCGGGAAGCTCGCCCACGTAGGTGAGCAGTTGCCGGAGCGCGCGCTCGGTGAGCCCCCACACCATGTGGTCCCCGTGCTGGAAGATGCGCTCCCGGCGCGCGCCATCGGTTGCCTGCACGGGCGCCGTACTCCATGCGGCGCGATCCCGCAGTGCGGCGAGCGGCACCCAGAACGCACTCGCGACCTCGTCCGACGGAACGATTTCGACGTCCGAACGCACGAGTGCGACGAATGGGCGAATCACGATCGGCGCGAGCATGCGCGAGCGAGGGCTCAGGTCGTCGAGCTGGCCGAGCAGGCGTCCATCCCGCGAGACGTCGATGCCCGTCTCCTCCCACGTCTCCCGCACCGCGGTGGCTGCGAGATCGGCATCGCCGGGCTCCATGCGCCCGCCTGGACACGCGATGTGGCCACTCCACGGATCGCCTTCCGCCTCCGCGCGCTTGATGAGGAGGATCTCCGGCTCGCCATCATCCCGCGCACGCACCACCAGCAGGATCGCCGCTCGCCGGACCGTCGCGCTCGCGTCGATCTCCTGCGCGGGATGCTGCGCGATGGTGGTGATGAATCGCGCCATGAGCGGATGCGCGGCCAGGCGATCGAGCTCCTCCACCATCATGACCCAGCCCTACAGCGCCGCCCGCAGGCGGATCATCCGTCCACCTCGCCGCCCGCCTCGGCCCACCCGCGAAATCCGGCGGCCAGCGAACAGACGTTGGTGTAGCCCATCTGCTGCATCGTGTCCGCCGCGAGCGCCGAGCGATTGCCGCTCGCGCAGTAGATCACCACCTCGGCGTCCCGCTGCACGGCGCCTTCGATCTTCGTCTCCAGGTTGCCGCGCGAGACGTGCAACGCCCCGGGAATCCGGCCGAGGTTGACCTCGGGGAGGTCGCGGACGTCGAGGAACGTCGCACCGCCGCGCTGATGTATCTCCAGCGCCTCGGATGGGGTCACCTGCCTGATGCGCGTCTTGGATTCGTTGATCAAGTCGGTACCACTCTTCATTGCGTGCTCCGGTAGTCGTGCAGCGTTGCTAGTGCAGGGGCGAGGCCGCTCTCACGCGAGCGCGACACGCAGCGTCAGGGCATCGGCGTCGAGCTCGGCGGTCGCACCAAGCGGGATCGTCCATTGTTCCTCGATGTGGCCCATTGGAATGCCGGCCACGGCCGGAACGTCGGCCATGTCTGCCGCCTCGAGGAGAATCTCGTCGAGTGCGCAGGAGTTTGCGTCGTCGGGAGCGGTGCCCTCGGTGAAGTGGCCGAAGGCGAGCCCCGCGATACGGGAGAACGCGCCGCTGAGGGCAAGTTGCCTCAGCATGCGGTCGATGCGGTAGGTGGCTTCGCCGACGTCCTCGATGACGAGGATGCCGTCGGTGTAATCGGGGGCGAAGGGCGTTCCACAGAGCGCCGCGAGGAGCGCGAGGTTGCCGCCCACGAGACGTCCGTCCGTGCGGCCCGGGCGCAGCGTTCGTGCTTCGGGGGCGGTCCCGCACGGGTCCCGCTGCTCCACCACCGCGCGCACGAACGAGTCGCGCGAGTAGGGCGACATCACCGACCTCGCTGTCGGACCATGATAGGTGATCACGTTCGCGGCGTCACCGAGGGCGGCATGGAGCACGGTGATGTCGGAGTAGCCGATGAGGGGCTTGGGTGAGCGCCGCATGGCATCGACGTCGAGCTCGTGGAGGAGCCGCATCGCGCCATATCCGCCGCGCAGACACCAGATGCCGTCGATGCGATCGTCGCGCAGGGCCGTGTTGAGGTCCGCGAGCCGAGCGGCGTCGGCGCCGGCGAGGTAGCCATGCGTCAACTGGGCATTCGCTCCGAGCACCGGCTCCCACCCAAGCGAGCGTGCCTGCTCGACGGCCACGTCGAGCTCGGCAGCCGATCGTACCGGACCTGCCGGAGCCACGAGCGCGACTCGCGCGCCAGCCGTGAGTGGAGGAGGAAGCCGCATCGCGCGCAACGTAGAGAGGCAAACTGCACGATGCAACTCGCGTGGCATCGCCCATGCCGGGATTGTCATCCTGAGCAAAGCGAAGGATCTGCACCCATCACAACTGCGGGAGAGATCGATATGGCCGACAAGAAGACTGACAAGAAGGCTGACAAGAATCCCAGCCACGAGGGCGCTGATTCGAGCGCCTCCAGCGCCAGCCACGGCGACATGGGCAGCTCGTCGCAGGGCGACGGCGCGTCGGATACCGATCGCAATGCACGGTCGGGAACGGTCGAGAGCGGGAGCAACGCCGGATCGAGCGCCGCCGGCAGTGGCTCGGGGACCGAGGGTGGCAGCACCGGCAACCGCTGACGTCGGACCGCACGCGCGTTAGTCTACGCACGTGACTTCCCTTCTCGCCGTCGCGCTCGCGGCTCCGTGGATCATCGTCCCGTTCGTCGCGCTCCTGCGCGCACGACACTCTCGGTCGCTGGATGAGCATCCCGCCACGGCAGAACCGGGGGCACCGGTGGTGTCGGTCGTCATTCCCGCGCGCAACGAGGCACTCAACATCGAGCGGTGCGTGCGCTCCGTGCTCGCGTCGGCCTACCCGTCGCTCGAGGTGATCGTGGTGGACGATCATTCCACCGATGGGACGAGCGACATCGTCCGCGCGATCTCCGTCACCGACGCGCGCCTCCGCATCGTCGTCCCTCCGCCACTCCCGGCGGGTTGGTTCGGCAAGCAGTGGGCGTGCACGGCAGGCGCTTCCGCAAGCGGCGGCGAGATCATCGCCTTCTTCGACGCGGACACGTGGCAGGCGCCCGACCTCATCCCGCGCGCCGTCAACGGCATGCGTCGTCGCGACGCCGACTTTCTCACCGTCGCGGGAAACCAGGAGATGGGATCATTCTGGGAGCGGATGGTCCAGCCCCAGGTGTTCGCGATCATGCTCGTGCAGTTCGGCGGCACCGAATCGGTCAACGAATCCACGCGCGCGAAAGGGAAGATCGCGAACGGGCAATGCATCTTCGTTCGCCGCGACGTGTACCGCGCGATGGGAGGCCACGCGGCGGTGCGCGACAAGGTCGGAGAGGATCTCGCGCTCGCCCAGCTGTACTTCCGGAGTGGTCGCCGGACGGTCCTCATCCTCGGGCTCCAGCAGTTGTCCACGCGGATGTACCGGTCCCTGCGCGAACTCATCGATGGGTGGGGAAAGAACGTGTACGCCGCCGGCCGCGACGTGATGCCGCTTGGTGTAGTCGGCCGCATGATCTATCCGCTCCTTCTTTTGACGCCCGCGCTCGCGGGACTCGTTCCTCCCATCGTGCTCGCCCTTTCCCTCGGGGGCGTCATGGGGAGCGACGCGCTACTGTGGTCGTCGGTTGCCCTCGCTGCCAACCTGATCTGGTGGCTGGCGGCGTACGCATTCATGGGATTGTCACCTGTCTATGCGGTGCTTCATCCACTCGGGTCGCTGGCACTGCTCTACATCTTTGGTCGCGCGATAGCGCGCGGGCGCCGAGTGCAGTGGAAGGAGCGGGACTACGTGGTCGCGAAGGGATCGCACTGACATTCTGGTCCTGCCTGCGTTGAGGTGATGGCAGTCCGCTGACGAGTGCGGCGTAGGGTGCGCGGGTGCGCACACTTCGCGAAGCCGCAGAGCACCTTGCCGCGGCGAATACACCTGCTGGACGGCTCGCCATTGCGCGAGCCCTTGGCTTCGATGCCAACGCGCTCGAGGTCGACCCCGCATCCGGCGAGCGGCTCGGACTTCCGGCAGACGTCGTCGATGTCGGCCTGATCCGGGGGCGCGGGGCGCTCCGCGTCCTTCACCTCACCTTCCGGGCTGGACACTCGCTGCGCTCGCGCTTCGCGCAGCTGGCGCTCTCACTCGGTGCGCGCACATCGAACGTCCTCTGGCTGGCGGTCGCCAGCACCTCGGATGATGCCGAAGTGGGTATCGCGTGCTGGACCTCGTCGCCTCGCGGACCTCGTGTCGCGGCGCTGGTGGTGCAGCGCGGTCATGTCGTGGCGAGCGATGCGGAGGCGCTCTGCTCCCTGGCGGCGTGCTGTGACGGCGACGACTTGCTCGTCCACACACGTTGGCACGAGCTCCTCGGTCGCGAAGCCGTGTCTCGAAGGTTCTACCGCACGCTCGAGCAGCGTGTGCACGGCTTGGCTGAATCCATGGAGGGACCTCATCAGACGGACCGCGCCGACCTCGCCCTGCTGCACGTTTCGAGGCTCGTTTTCCTGTCGTTCCTCGAGTCCAAGGGGTGGCTGAACGGCGACCACGCCTTTCTCACGCGGCACTTCGACGCGTGCATGGCGTCTGGCGGCGGCTTTCATCGCCGAGTGCTGCTTCCCTTGTTCTTCGGTACACTCAATACCCGCTTGAGCAAACGTGCGCCCGCGGCGCGGCAGTTCGGATCCATCCCGTTTCTCAACGGCGGGTTGTTCTCACGCACGCCACTCGAGCGGCGGCACTCGCGCCTCCGCTTCGCCGACGCCGCCTTCGGCGCGCTGTTCGGCGACCTCCTCGGCGCGTATCGCTTCACCACGCGCGAGCGCCAGCATCGATGGGCGGAGCCCTCGATCGACCCGGAGATGCTGGGTCGCGCCTTCGAGTCGTTGATGGCGTCGCGCCAACGCCAGCTCACTGGCTCCTTCTATACGCCGCAGGTGCTGGTGTCGCACGTGGCGGACCGTGCGCTGCTCAAAGGGCTGGAGACTCCGGAACTCGCGTCCGCCGTCATCCGCGACGCGCTCGAGGGACATCCACTCGGCGAGTCGACAAGGGACATGCTGCGCGCGCGCCTGCGGCGCTTCACCGTCATGGACCCCGCGTGTGGATCGGGTGCGTTTCTCGTCTACATGCTCGAGCGTGTCGCCGAGCTCCACCGGGCGGCAGGTGATGCGCGTGCGACCGACGTCATCCGTCGTGAGGTACTCGCGCGCTGTATCCACGGCGTGGACGTGAATCCAACAGCGGTGTGGCTCTGCGAGTTGCGGCTCTGGCTGTCCGTGGTGATGGAGAGCGATGACGTCCGCATGTGCGACGTCACGCCGCTGCCGAATCTCGACTGCAACATTCGCGTCGGTGATTCACTCGCGGGCGATTCGTTCGACGAACCGACAGCAATCGTCGGCCCGGCAGCCGCATTGGCTCGACTCCGGGATCGTTATGTTCGCGCGTCCGGTCCGCGGAAGGCGCCCCTGCGGCGAGCCCTCGCTCGCGAGGAGCGACACCGCGCGATCGCCGTCATCGATCGCCAGCTCGCCGCCATCGCCGGCGCGCGGCGCGAGCGCCTGCTTGCGCGCCGGTCCACCGACCTGTTCGGCGATCGCGTGCTGCCGTCTGCGCTCGGCCTGGCCGAGATGCGCACCCAGCGCCTGCGCGCCGCGGCGCTCCGCCGCGAGCGCAAGCGGATCGCCGAACACGGCGCGCTGCCCTTCTCGTTCCCGAGCCATTTCGGGGCGGCGCACGAGCGCGGTGGTTTCGACGTGGTCGTCGGAAACCCGCCCTGGGTGCGAGTGCACAACATTCCTGCCGCCGCTCGCGCCGCCCTCAAGGCGAGGTACGCCGTGTACCGCCACGCGGCATGGGAGCGCGGCGCGCAGGGTGCGCAGGCGTCACGAGGCTTTGCCGCACAGGTGGATCTCGCGTCCCTCTTCGTCGAGCGCAGCATGGGAATCGCGGCGCCGCGCGGCATCGTCGCGCTCCTCGTCCCCGCGAAGCTCTGGCGCACGCTCTCGGGAGGTGGCGTGCGACGGCTCCTCGGCGAACGGGCGAGCCTGCACGAAGTCGAGGACTGGTCCGATGCGCCGTCGAGCTTCGACGCGGCCGTATATCCGTCGGTGCTACTCGCGGCGCGCGGCGCAGCGGCGCCATCGGACAGCGCGGTGAGCGTCCACCGCCGTTCCCTGGTGGTGACGTGGCAGCAACCCGCGGACTCGCTTCGGCTGGTGCCCGGTGATCTCGCGAGTCCGTGGCTCATGCTTCCCCCCGATGCGCGCCGGGCATTCGACCGCATTTCGGAACGTGGCACTCTGCTCGGTGAGAGCGTCTTCGGGCGCGCGACGCTCGGCGTGAAGTGCGGATGCAATGATGCGTTCATGGTGGAGCGCATCGATGACGATGGGGATGCCGCCAGCGTCGCGCACAAGGGTCGCACCGGCGTGATCGAGTGCCATGCGCTGCGTCCGCTGCTTCGTGGGGAGTCGATCGTTCCATGGACGATTCCGCCATCGGCCGCTTCGATCGTATGGACGCACGATGCCGCCGGGGTGCCGTTGCGAACGCTGCAGGGCGGCGTGGCGCGGTGGCTGGCGCCGTGGAAGCGCCAGTTGTTGCAGCGCACCGACCTTCGCGGAAGCCAAGCATGGTGGGCGCTGTTTCGCACCGAGGGCGCCGATAGTGCGGGGCCACGCGTCGTGTGGAGTGACTTCGGCCGCGTTCCACGCGCAGCCCTCCTTCCAGCGGGAGACCGTACCGTTCCGTTGAACAGCTGCTACGTCGCGACCTGCGACGACGAGACGGACGCGCTGACGCTCATCGCGCTCCTCAACAGCCCAATCGCCGCGGCGTGGCTCAATGCGATCGCGGAGCCCGCGCGTGGCGGCTGGCATCGATACTTGTCGTGGACGGTGTCGCTCCTTCCCATCCCGCGCGATTGGGAACGCGCACGCCGCATCCTCGCCCCGATCGCCGAACAGGCAGTTGCGGGCGCCATCCCCTCGTCCGCGGCACTCGTGGACGCGGTGTGCAATGCCTATCGGCTTCGCCACGACGACGTCGCGCCGCTCCTCGCGTGGACGCACCCGCCGAGCAACGGCTGAGCGCCGCCCGGGCGGCGGTTGCTGCCGCGTATCTCGACGCGCTGCCGGACGCGCGGGTCGGCGGCATCGTGCTGCGCGACGACCAGCGCCGCATCGTGGCGCGCGCAGCTCGCGCTCTTCAGCGCGACGGCGGCTGTCTCGTCGCCGAGGACGTTGGGCGCGGCAAGACGTTCATTGCGCTCGCGCTCGCGCGACGATGGGCGCGACCGCTGGTCGTTGCGCCAGCCGCGCTGCGCGCCACGTGGCGCAGCGCATGCGACCAAGCCGCGACGCCATGCTCCTTCATCTCGCACGAAGCGCTCAGTCGAGGGGTCGCGCGCGCTGCCGACTTCGACGGCATCATCGTGGACGAGTCGCACCATTATCGCACCGTGACCACGCGTCGTCACGCGGCGCTCGCCCAGCTCGCGGCGCGGACGCCGGTCATTCTCCTCACGGCAACGCCGTTACAGAACCGCACACGCGATCTCGCCGCACAGCTCTCCTTGTTCCTCGGTGAGCGCGCCTTTGCGCTCGAGCCGGGGGAGCTGGCCAGGCTCGTGATTCGTGGCGCTGAAGCGGACGTGCCCCACATGCCTCACGTGATGACACCGGAGTGGGTCACGATCGAGACGGACGACGCACACGTGCTCCAGGCCATCCTCGACCTTGCTGCACCGGCGACTCCGGTCGATGGCGGCGATGCCGGCGCGCTGCGGACGATCGGTCTCGTTCGCGCGTGGGCCAGCAGCCGCGCCGCGTTGCGTTCCCGAATCCGGTCGCGCGCCAGACTCGCGGCGGCCTTGGAGCAGGGCGTGGAGGAAGGGCGAGCGCCCACGCGGCGCGAGGCGCGTGCGTGGACTGGAGCGGCGGATAGTGTGCAACTCGGCTTTCCACTCCTGCTGATGGATGCCACGCCGAGCGCCCCGGAGTTGCTGGCGATGCGATCATCGCTCGCGAACGAGCGGTGCGCGATGCAGCGGCTCATCGACATCCTCGGCTGCTCGCCCGATCCGGATCTCGCGCGCATCGAGGCACTGCGACGATTGCGCACGCTACATGGGGGTTCGCGCCTCATCGCATTCAGCGAGTTCGCGTCGACGGTTGCCGGCTTCTTTGCCGTGCTGCGGCGGGAGCCCGGCGTAGGGATGCTCACGGCACGGGAGGCGCGCATCGCCACGGGAGTCATCTCGCGCGACGAGATGCTCGCGCGGTGCGCACCGCGCGCGCAGCACGCGCGGGTCATGGCGGCGCACGAGTCCGTCACGCTCCTCCTCGCGACGGACCTCATCTCGGAGGGCGTGAACCTTCAGGACGCCAACATCGTGATTCACCTCGACCTGCCGTGGAATCCGGCGCGCCTCGCGCAACGCGTGGGTCGCGTGCGACGGCCGGGCGAATGGACGGAAGTCCGGTCGTACGTGCTCGCACCGCCCGCGAGTGCCGAAGCGCTGCTCGACGTCGATGCGCGGCTGCGCCGCAAGCTTGCGACAGCCGATTGCATCGTCGGCGAGAGCTTCACCGTGCTGCCGACAGGCGCGCTCATCCGGGCCCCGGTCGACAACTCGTCGTCTGCCGACGGTGCGCTCGTTGCACGCTTCGGCCGCTGGAGCAACACGTATCGCCCGCCGGAGGCCAAGCCGGTACTGGCGGCCGTCTGTGCGGAGGAAGCAGGATGGTTTGCCGCATTCGACGATGGGCGTGTCGTTGCCAGCCTCGGCGACACGGTCACCACGGAGCTACCCGCACTCGTGCGGGCCTCCGCACTCCTCGAGGGCGCCGCCACGCAAGGCGATGAGAGCCAGTACGCGGCGGCGCTCCGCGCCGTCGAATGCTGGACGATCCAAGCGGACGTGCTGTCGGCGTGCGGGGTGGAGACCACGCCGGGGCCACTCAGGCTTGCGATTGGGCGATGGCTGGCGGGGTTGTCGATCCAATCGCCGCGTCACAACCGGGCCGCGCTGCTCCCGCTGATCGGTCGAGTGCGCGCGGGAGCACGCGCGACACTTCCGCTCGGGACGGAACGCCGGCTCGCCGCGCACATCGCCGAGCACCGCTCGCCCGCCGACGCCCGTGCGGCGCTCGAGACCGCGGTGGAGATCATGGAATCCGCGCGCCCCGGCTGCATGCGCGAGCCGCCCGCCCTGCGGGCCTCCCGACTCGTCGCGCTGATCGTGCTGCGTAGTGTGTCATCCTGAGCGACATGCTACACGGGCACCGATTCCACGCCGACTGGCGTCTGACGCTTCTGGGCCTCGATCTCGGTATTCGTCCCGAACCAGCGGACGACCGCGCCCTCGTCGGTGAACTGGGCGAGTGCGCGGCCGAGGTGCCAGCGGTACGCACCGTCCGCGCGCCGCAGGCGGAACTCCACGGTGTATGGCTCGCCCGTCGAGAGCGAATGCATCCAGCGCGCCCCGACATCGGGAAGGTCCTCGGGATGAACGACGTCCTTCCACCCGTGCTGCAGCAACTCTGCGGTGGACTTCCCGAAGTAGTCGGCCACGCGCTGCGTCACGTAGTCGAGCGACCCGTCCGGGCGCGCCGTCCAGATCTGCACCGGGATCGCCTCGGCCAGGAACCGATAGCGTTCTTCGCTCGCGCGCAGTGCCTCGCGCGCATACTCCGCCTCCGCTCGCGCCTCACGCTCGTTGCGAAGGCGCAGGCTCTGTTCCTCGGCACGCTGTTGGTCGCTGATGTCGCGAAAGGTCACCACCACTCCTGCCACCGTGCGCCCATCCTTGATGGGAATGCTCGTGTAGTCCACTGGGACGGGTCGGCCGCTCTTCGTCCAGAACGTGTCGCCGCCGACCCGTTGCTGAACTGCATCCGTGACCGACGAGCGGATGGGACACTGCTCCACGGGGAAGATCGTTCCATCCGCGTAGTGGTGATGCACGAGCTCGTGCATCGAGCGCCCCAGCATCTCGCGATTACCGAAGCCAAGCGTTCGGGTGGCGGATTCGTTCACGAAGATGATGCTTCCGCCGGCATCGAGAAACAGCACGCCGTCATCGATCGCGTGGAGTACTTGCGCCGCGCGATCCTGGATGAGCCGGAGGGCGTCCGCCAGCGCGGCGTCGACGTCAGACGCGTTCGATGTACTCGAGAGGGCCATGTGGTTGGAACCTATCAGCCCGTGGGTTAAACGCCACGGAAGATCCTGGTGGAGCCGGGGATTAGAAAAACTACTGCACTGCCACGTACGTGGCACCAGCGCTGTGTCTCTCTGCTCACGGCATGCCGGAAAAACGAGCCACTCTCCCCCGCGGTCCCGCGGCGAAACCAGTGCGGCCATTGAACTCCACGGAGTTGTAGGTCGTGGTGTCCGTCGCGCGCCAGGTTCTCCCACCGTCCGTGGAGACGTCAGTCCCGGTCAAGCCGACCGCGACGAGATGGCGCCCACCCGTGCCCGGGACGTATGCGACCGCCGAGCGAAAGCCGTGTGGCGAGGTCGCACTGTCGGCGAGCGTCCACGTGGTGCCTCCGTCGGTCGTCAACGCGAGGTTGCGGCCGCCCTCCTTCGACTTCTGGTAGTCCCCTCCGGCCACCACGCCGCGGCGCGCATCGTGAAAGTCGATCGAGAACGCGCCTTCTACTGAAGCGCCCGCGCGGATGGGGGTGTTGGACACGGTCCAGCTCCGTCCCCGGTCCTTCGAATGAAAGACACGCGCGATGGGCGCCACGCCGGTGGCGAACCACACGTCGCGGTCGCCGTGCACGGTGAGCGCGCTTCCGCTCGCGGCGAATGCGCCCTCGTTCGGTAGGGCTGGTGGCAGGCGGTCGGTTGGAACTTCCTGCCAGGTATCGCCACCATCGCTCGTCGTGAGGATCAGGAAGAACCCGTCCACCGCATCGCTGACGATGATGCCGTGCCGCGCATCCCAGAAGCGAATCGCATCGAAGAACGATCCCTTCTTCGCCCCGACGAGGTACGGCGTCCAGCTCACGCCGCCGTTCGTGGTGCGGAAGACGCGCCCGGAGTCGCCGATACTGAGCGCATGCGCAACGCGGGCGGACGTGGCTGCAATCGCGCGGAGATCGAGGCCGGCTGCGCCAGGGACCGTGGTACTCGTCCATGTCCGCCCGCCATCGATCGTCCGGATGACGGTGCCGCGTTGCCCACTGGCCCACGCCACGGTCGAGGACACGACGCTCAGGCCGCGTAGCTCGACGTCGACCCCGCTCGTCTCGGGAATCCACTGTCCTTCCGCGGAGTGCCCGATGAGCATGGCGGTGATCGTGAACAACTGTGTACGGTTGGTTTTCATTATCGGCGGCGAGTGGCTGACTGTCACGGACCGTGAGGTATGGAGTATGCCTGTGCAGCACACAGGTCTGCCACCGTCCCATTCGCCGCAACCCGTTCACCCTCGGAGATGTGCCATGATGACCAGTGACGAGCGCGAGTCCTACGCCCTGCGAGTCATGGAAGAGGTGCGGCGGTGGCCATGCGTCGAGATGCGGCCGCATGCCAGTGCCACCGAGCCGGGCGAGGCCGATGGCGTCGAGTTCCGGCTCTTTGGACGACAGATCGGGCACTTGCACGAGGATTGCTCGCTGCACCTCTCACTCACGCGTGCCCTCAAGCAGATCGTGGTCGGAGAGCAGCTGGCCGAGCCGCTTGCGTTTGCCCCGACTTCTGGCTGGACGGGATTCACCCCGGTCCAGCCAGAAGTCGGGGCAAACGCAAGCGGCTCGGCCAGCTGCTCTCCGACCACGATCTGCTTGAGGGCACGCG
>JBKJMP010000469.1:0-3108 GCA_046596395.1 Gemmatimonadaceae bacterium | reverse complement strand
GGCAACATATGGCGATGAAACGGGTTGGGCTATAGGATGGGAGCACGTGTCCCTCGCCGATTTCGCGACGGCTCCGAGCCTCGCCTCCCCGCCCGCTCCGCCCCTCCTGTCGCGAATCGCCGTCCCCCAGCTCCAGTTCCATCCGGGCACCCGCACGACCGAGCTGACACCGTTCCATTCGGGCGCCGGCAATGGCTAGCTCGGCGAGCCGTGCGGCAACCGCGGTGCTGCTCTTCGCGTGCGCGTGCGGGGCGAACACGCCGGCGCATATCGCGGTGGATACGACCGCCGTCCATCAAACCATGACCGGCTGGGAGGCCACCGCGTGGGCGGGGCAGGAGCGGCCCGCCTTTCTCCTGTATCGGGACACGCTGCTGGCGCTCGCCTCCGGCGACCTCGGTATCAACCGGCTTCGTGTCGAGGTCCGGAGCGGGTCCGAGCACTCGAGGGACTACTACCTGGAGGGCCGCACCGGGCGCCTCCAGGGCAACGCCTACCGCTGCGCGCGGTACGAGACGCGGAACGACAACGAAGATCCCCGGATCCTCGATACCGCCGGGTTTCACTTCTCCGAGCTCGACAACACCGTCGAGCGCGTCGTGCTTCCGTTGCAGCGCATGATGACCGTACGGGGTGCACGCCTCGCCGTGAACCTCAACTACGTCTCGTTCTTCCGGCAATGCCCGCGCGACCGCGAGTACGCCCACCGGGACGCGGAGGAGTACGCGGAGTTCGTACTCGCCACCATGCTGCACCTCCGGGGCAAGTACGGGCTGGTGCCGGACACGTGGGAGATCATCCTCGAGCCGGACAATACAAACGACTGGGGGAGCGCCGCCGTCGGCCGCGCGATCGTGGCGACGGCGGAGCGCCTGCGCGAGGATGGGTTCGCGACGCGATTCGTCGCGCCATCGACGACGGCCGCCGAGGCGGCCCCGCGGTACTTCGACGGCATGCGGGCGGTACCGGGCGCACAGCAGCAGATCGCCGAGCTGGCCTACCACCGGTACCGGTGGGTGACCAGCTCCGCACTCGCCGGCATCGCCGATCGCGCGCGAGAGACCGGCGTGCGCACGGCGATGCTGGAGAAGATCGGCGCCGACGTGGACGACCTGCTCGACGACCTCACGATCGCAAACGTCTCCGCGTGGAGCCAGTACACCCTCGGCACCATCAACGGCCGTGACGACGGTGGCGGCTACTACGACATTCGCGCGGTGGATGCGACAGGCTTCGCCGTGCACGAGCAGTCGCGCACCCCGTTCCTCCGGCAGGTCTTCAAGGCGGCGCAGATGGGTGCCGTGCGCGTTGGCGCGACCAGCGACGCCGGGCACGTGCGCGCCGTGGCCTTCCGCAATCCAGACGGCCGCCTCGGGGTCGCGATGCGGGCGACCCGCGCTGCGCGGCTCGCCGTATCGGGCTTGCCGGTTGGTCGGTACGCGGTCACGTACGCCACGGCCGACACCGCACGTGGTGCCCTGCCCGATGCGGTCGTCACTCACGGGACAGCAACAGCCGCCATCCCTTCCGCGGGCGTCGTCACCCTGCTCAGGCGATAAGTGGCCATCGTCAACGCGCGTGCGGCAGTCCCTCGGCCACCCGCACGGCGTTGGCCATGAGGGTGAAGGTGTGATTCTTCGCGGGCAGGTGGGGAAGGCTCGCGCCATCGATCACGAACAGGTTTCGGTGCGCGTGACTCGTGCCGTCCGGCGCACAGGTGAACTCGCCCCGCGTCGCCGCCATCGGCATCGTGCCTGCGTAGTGCACGCTCGTTCCGCGCGGTAGTACGCGCGACATGCCCGGCGGCACGAAGCAGCCCATCGCGCCCAATGCCCGCTTGACCGACGCCACCGCCGACGCCATGCGCGCCGGCTCGTCGGGGTCCTGGTGGTAGCGGATCACCAAGTCGGTGTCTCCCGCGCCACGCGGCTCGATGGTGAGCTGGCTCTGCGCGCGCCGCCGGTCCGGAAGGTTCACGTTCGCAACGGCAAGCCCCGCGCGCATCGCCCGGAACACGGCCACCGCGCTCCGCATGTCGATGGGCAGGCTTTGCACGATGGGATGGACCGACGCCGACTTGAGCGTCGTGATCTGGACGTGCACGTAGTCGAGTGGGTCCGCGCGCTCCACGCCGAAGGCGAGGTGATGGAACTGGTAGCTCGACGTCTGCACCGGCGTGCCGATCATCCGCGGCGTGAGGAACGGCACGTGGATCTGGAGGTTGTCCATGAGCCCCGCCATCGTGCCCACCTGCCCCGTTTGCCGGAACCGCGAATCGAGCACGATCTTGGAGCTCGTCAGCGCGCCTGCGGCGAGGGCGAACACGTCGCCTTCCACCACGATGTCGTCACCGCCCTCGGCGCGTCGTCCGACGATGCGCGTTACGCGGCCATCCGCCTCGTACTCGAAGTGGCGCACGAACACGCCCGGCTCATAGGTGAAGCGCGAGTGCCGCATGCACTCGGACAATGTGATCCGCGGCGTGTAGATCGAATCCGTGGGACATCCCCAGAGGCATCGGCCAAGCTGCGCGCATCCCTCGCGGTCGCCATGTGCGCGCGCGATCGTCGCCACCCGTGAGCGTCCGAGATGGAACTGCACGTCGCGCTGGAGGCGAACGCGGCGTGCGTGATAGCGGTTCCAGAGCCACTGCGAATGTGCATCCAGGGGCAGCGGCTCGAGGTAGCTGTCGTCGTACGGGGTAAAGCGCTCGAGGTCGTCGCGCACGGCGCCGATGCCGATGCGGCGCGATACGATCGCGTAGCAGCGTTGCATGGCATCGTAGTCCACCGGGAACTCGCCGAGCTCCGCCCGGTTGAACGCATAGACCCCAGCCGTCCACGCCTCGGCGAATCCACCGCGGGCAAAGCTGAAGCGCGGGGTCATGTCCTTCGCCCGCATCACGAACCCACGCGGCACGTCGAACACATAGTGTTTGCTCGGCGGGTGCGCGTAGTACGACGCCGCCGTCGCCGGGTAGACCACCGCCTCTCCCTGCGCCCCCAGGAAGTAGGTAATGGGATCGGGCAGCTCCCTCTTGAGCGCGTCAAACGTCGCGCCCGGCAGCACTGGCGCTGGACGGTCGGTGCCGTAGTCGAGCAGCGTCAC
>JBKJMP010000334.1:0-6186 GCA_046596395.1 Gemmatimonadaceae bacterium | reverse complement strand
GCCGTCGCTCTGCGGGTGTCAACCGCGTCTGCGTCTCCGTTGTTCGGCATCGCTCGAGCAGGTCGGCGCGCACCGGCACCTTCCAGTGACCACTCATGGCGCGCGCGAGCTCGAGGCTCTGGTTGTAGCCACGTTCGCGCTCGCGCGATCGCGCCAGCGGGACAGGCACGAGCGCAGCGCGCTCACGCTCGACGTCGGCAGGAAATCGCAGGGCCGCCATACGACGGCCCATCCCGACAGCGACCGCTGGCCACCCATGGTACTTGAGGCAGTGCACGATACGCTCGGCCTGGCCGCCAGGCAGTGCGTAGGCGGAGCGCACAGCGCGCACGTACGGCGGCAACAGCTCGCACCAGCAACAGGCGATCGCTCGGCGCGTTGGATCGAAGGGATGGCCGCATCGCTCACATCGCGGGCGTGGCAACTCGGTCGAGCGGAGCCAACAGGTGCCGCACACGAGATCGCGCTCGTGCGACGAGAGCGGTGCGTCGCAGACCGCGCACGCCGGTGGCAGGAGCAGATCGAGCAGCGCGGCGCCTGAGCCGCGCAGGAGGGCTGACTGGATGCCGAACATGCTGCAACGTTCGGCGAGACGTAGCTCGACTCCATCACCACGCCAGTGCGACCCGGAGCCGGCTGTTGCGTGCGGTCAGCCGATCGACCGCCACATCGCATTGCGATCGGGCTCCACGCCGAACCACCGCTCGAAGGCGATCGCGCCCTGCTCGATGAGCATGCCCAGTCCGTCGGTCGCACGATGCCCTGCCTCGCGCGCTGCCGTCACCCACGGCGTCTCACCTTGCCGATAGGTGAGATCGAACACCGCGCAACCCTCCGGCAGCAGCTCGATCGCGACAGGATACTCGTCGCCATGCAGACCCACCGGCGTGGCGTTCACGACGAGACCTGTACCGTCGAGTGCTGCGCCAAGCTGCGATTCGGCGCGCGCCATCGGGGCGAATCGGTCGGCCAGCGCCTGCGCGCGCGCAGGCGCGCGATTGAACACCCGTACCTCGGCAACGCCGGATCGCTCGCATGCCGCCAGCAGCGACGCCGCGCTACCGCCGGCACCGATGAGCGCGACGCGGGTGCCCTCGAGTCGCGTGCCCATGAGCAGGCGCATGATCGTTTCCGCACCGCCCACGTCGCTGTTGTCGCCGATCAACGCGCCGTCCTCGTGCCAGAACACGTTCACCGCGCCTACGCGATCGGCCAACGGGCTGCGGCGTGCGCAACGGGCAGCGACTGCTTCCTTGTGCGGGATGGTAACGTTGCCCGCGGCTCGCTCGAGTGCGAGTTGTTGCAGGACCTCGTCGAGCGCAGACGGCTCGACGTCGATGGCCTGATACTCGAGCGCAATGCCGGCGGCGCCGAGGGCTGCGTTCTGGAACAGTGGTGAGATGGAGTGCGCGACAGGATGCCCGAGCAGGACGAGCCGGACCGGCCGGTCCATCATGATGCGCCGGGTACGCGCTCCGCGGCGAGGCTGTCGAACACGCGCCGAATTTCCACCTCGAGCTCGTCGGCGGTGGCGCGATAGATGTCGAGGTCACCACCCACGGGATCACTTATGGCGCGGCCGGTGGTTCCGCGCGTGGGATAGGCGGTGAGCAAGTAGCTCTTACCGCGACCGCCGAGGGCCTCAGCGCGCTCGAGGTGGTGCGGGCCCATGGTGAGGATGATATCACTCTCGTCCACGAGGGCGCGCGAGAGTTGCTGCGACCGATGCCCGCCCAGATCGAGGCGTCGCTCCATCCCCACGAGCAATGCGCCGTCCGATGCGGCCGCACCATCCCACGCACTGGTGCCGGCGCTCGCGACGTCGAGGTCGGCGAGCCCCCGCTCGATGCTGAACTTGCGCGCGATGGCTTCCGCCATCGGGCTGCGGCACGTGTTGCCAGTGCAGACGAAGAGCAGCTTCATGTCACGCATCTCCAATGAGCCCTGCGGCTGTCTCGCGCAGCGTGGCAGCGGCGATCGCGCCTGGCCGAATCACGCGCGGTGCGCGCCCCGTGCAATCGACGACCGTTGACGGCTGGGACGGTTGCAGCGTACCGCCGTCGAGCACCCGCAGCGCGCCGCGCGCGATCGTCTGCGCCCACTGCTCCCGAATCTCGCGCGTCGAAGTGGCGGGGGGAACCCCGGGGCGGTTTGCGCTCGTGGACGTGATCGCCTCGCCGTGCGCGCGGATGAGCATCTGGAGCGCGGCGTGTGACGTCCACCGAACCGCGATGCCACCTTCGGGCCCACGGAGCGCCTCCGGCACGCGCCTCTCGCCACCGGGAAGGACGAGCGTGAGCGGGCCGGGCCAGTGACGCGCCGCGAGGTTGGTCGCGAAGCTCGGCAGCCGGAGGTCGAGCTTCGCCAGCATGTCGCTCCCCGCGATCAGCAGGAGGAACGGCTTGCCCTTCGGGCGACCCTTCATCTGTACGAGTGCGTCCACGGAGTCACGATCGATGCCGCCCCCAAATCCGTACACCGTCTCGGTGGGATATGCGAGCACCTTGCGCATTTCCATCTGCTCCAGCGCCGGACGGATGGCCCCAGCGATCTCCACATCGGACCAGAACGGAATGATCAGTGGCATCGTGCTCATTCGGCGAGACCGAACAGGGCTTCGACGCGCGCGAAGTCCGCGGGTTCCGTCACCTTGGCGTTGCGCTCGGAGCCGCGGACCACACGCACCGGAATACCGAGCCGCTCGCAGAGTGCGGCGTCGTCCGTGGCGTCCACGCGATCGGCCTTCGCACGCCGGTGCGCATCCACGATCACGGCGCGCGGAAAGCCCTGCGGCGTCTGCGCGCGCCAGAGCCGGTCGCGCGATGGCGTGGACTCGATGAAGCCGTCGCTGTCCACGACCTTGAGTGTGTCCACGACCGGCAGCGCGGCGATCGCACACACGCCCTCGCGCACGCTGTCGACGACGCGGTCGATCGTCGGGGAGTCCACGAGTGGCCGAGCGGCGTCGTGCACCAGCACGATCTGGGCTTCGTCGGGAAGGTCGTCGAGACCGTTCGCCACGCTCTCGCTCCGGGTGCGGCCACCGAGCGAGACGAGGAGGCGGTCCACGTCGCACTGGAACAGCCACGGCGGTGGATCTCCCGCGTAGCGGTGCGGCAACACGCACACCACCATGCCGACGTCCGCGCGAGCCATGAACGTCTGCACGCTGTGGAGCAGCATGGGCTTCCCCGCAATCCAGCGAAACTGCTTCGGCTCTTCGCTGCCACTGCGCGATCCACTGCCGCCGGCCACGATCACGACGCCAACGTCGCGCGCCGTCATGCGAACACCCGCTCGAACAGCGCGCCGACGGTGCGGACGCCAACCGTCTTCAAGCCCTTCGGCACGTGCTTCGGCACCGTGCGCTCGGCGAGGTACGCCGTCGTCATCCCCATGTTCGCCGCCTCAGCGAGCCGCCGCTCCGCCTGCGACACTGGCCGGATCTCGCCACCGAGGCCCACCTCGCCGACGAAAACCGAGTCGTGCATGAGGCTGCGATCGTAGACGGACGACGCCAGCGCGACCGCGACGGCGAGATCGCCCGCGGGCTCCTGGAGCCGCACGCCGCCCACGACGTTGAGGAAGACGTCGAGCTGGCTGAACGAAAGCCCGGCGCGCTTATCGAGCACGGCGAGCAGCAGCGCGAGGCGGCGGCCGTCGTAGCCGGTGGAAACGCGCTGCGGCGTGCCGAAGCCGGCCTTGGCCGCGAGCGCCTGGACCTCGATGAGGATCGGACGGGTGCCCTCGAGGAGCGCGGTCACCGCGCTCCCGGATGCATGCATGCTGCGGTCGCCGAGGAACAACTCGGATGGATTCGCGACGGGGATCAGCCCGTCCTGGGCCATGCGGAACACGCCGATCTCGTCCACGCTGCCGAAGCGATTCTTCGTCGCCCGCAGCACGCGATGATCGATCGAGTTCTCGCCCTCGAAGTACAGCACCGTGTCGACGATGTGCTCGAGCGTCTTCGGGCCGGCGATGCCGCCGCCCTTCGTCACGTGGCCAACGACGAAGACGGCAGTGCCACTCTCCTTCGCGAAGCGCATGAGCCGCGCGGCACACTCGCGCACCTGGCCCACGTTGCCCGGCGCTCCCTCGAGGTCGTTCGTGAAGACCGTCTGGATCGAATCGACGACGAGCACCGCCGGCGAGAGAGACGTGGCAGTCGTGAGCACGGTCTCGAGATTCGTCTCGCTCAGGAAGCTGACGTCGCCTGCATCCTCGCTGAGGCGATCGGCGCGCAGCTTGATCTGGAGCGCGCTCTCCTCGCCGGATGCATAGAGCGTAGGGTGCCCGCTCGACTGGAGCCGAGCGGCGACCTGCAACAGCAACGTGGACTTGCCGATGCCGGGCTCGCCCCCGATCAGGATCATCGAGCCCGGTACGATGCCGCCGCCGAGGACGAAGTCGAACTCGTTCATGCCGGTCTTCCAGCGCTTCGATTCCGAGCCGCTGATCTCGCGCAGCCTGGGTGTTGCGGCCACGCTGCCGCCCTCGGCGAGCGTGCGCGCACCACCGGCTCGCCGCCCCGACCCGCTGGTGGATGTCGGCCTGGCCGCCATCTCCTCCACGAGGGAGTTCCACGCGCCGCAGACGTCGCACCGCCCCGCCCACTTGGGGTGGTCGGCACCGCACTCGGTGCACCGATAGACGGTTTTTCCCTTGGCGCTCATGCGGCGAAAATTAGCTCGCGCGCACCACCAGCGCGGCTGAACGGATCAGCCGACGCGGCGCTCCTGGCCACCGGGCCCGATGCGTCCGGCTTCCTGTCCGCCACCGCCGGTGGGTGCGGGCGCGCGCTGCGAGAAGCTCTCGAAGCGCGTGTAGTTCTTGTGGAAGTACAGGTTGACGAATCCAATGGGCCCGTTTCGCTGCTTGCCGATGATGACCTCGGCGCGTCCCTCGAGGGAGTTGCCGTCCTTGTCCACCGGCCCTTCGTAGACCTCGGGGCGGTAGATGAACATGATAAGGTCGGCGTCCTGCTCGATCGCACCAGATTCACGCAGGTCGGACAATTGTGGCCTCTTGCTATCACCTGTGCGCTGTTCTGGTGCACGCGAGAGCTGCGACAGCGCGATGACCGGCACGCTGAGCTCCTTGGCGAGCGCCTTCAGGCCGCGCGAGATCTGCGATACCTCCTGCTGGCGGCTCTCGGAATTCATCGGACCCTGCATGAGCTGGAGGTAGTCCACGATGACCATGTCGAGGCCGAGGTCCGCCTTGAGCCGGCGTGCCTTCGAGCGCATCTCGAGCAGCGTGATGCCCGCAGTGTCGTCGATCCATATAGGAGCGGGACTCAAGAGGCCCGCTGCGGTGGCGAGACGCGGAAAATCGTCATCGCGCAGCATGCCCTTTCGCAGCTTCTGCGCATCGATGCGCGCTTCGGCGGTGAGGAGACGCTGGACCAGCGACTCCTTGCTCATCTCGAGCGAGAAGAACGCGATCTTGTGCTTGTGCACGATCGCGGCGTGCTGCGCGATGTTGAGCACGAGCGCCGTCTTGCCCATGGACGGTCGCGCGGCCACGATGACGAGGTCGGACGGCTGGAAGCCAGACGTCAGGTCATCGAGGTCGGCGAAGCCGCTCGGCACACCGGTGATGGCCTCTCCTCCCGCGCTGATGGCCTCGATGCGCTCCATCGTGGGCCAGAGCAGCTCCTTGATGCGATAGAAGCCCTCCGACGTCCGCTGCTGCGCGACCTGGAAGATCTTCTGCTCCGCGAGATCGAGGAGGTCGTCGGCAGTATGGCTGCCGCTGAATGCCTCGGTCACGATCTCGGTCGACACCTCGATAAGGCGGCGCAGCAGCGCCTTCTCCTTCACGATCTTGGCGTGGTACTCAACGTTCGCGGCCGTCGGCACGGCGTCCACCAGGAAGCCGATGTAGTCCTTGCCGCCGGCGCTCTCGAGCTCCGCCTTGCGCGCCAGCTCGTCGGCGAGCGTGAGCGGATCGACAACGCTGCCACGCTCGGTGATCGAGATCATCGCACGGAACAAGCGACGATGCCGCTCGGCATAGAACATTGAGTCGTCCACGACCTCGACCGCACGCATGACTGCGTCCTGATCGATGAGCATCGCGGCGATCACGGCTTGTTCGGCATCCTCGCTGTACGGAGGACGCCGGTCCCGGTAGGGATCACGCCCCTGAGGCGTCGGGGCGATCGAGTATTCGTCGGGCGAG
>JBKJMP010000253.1:0-2891 GCA_046596395.1 Gemmatimonadaceae bacterium | reverse complement strand
GATCGCAGCGATCGTGGCCGAGGTCTCTGATGATCCGCGGTCGAATTCGGCCGAGCGAAAGCTCACCCAGGAGCGAGAGGCGCCGCTCAAGTCGCTGTCGGCGAAATTGCTTCGCATTGCGGACAAGACCTGCAACGTGCGCGACATTACCAACGCGCCCCCAGCGGGCTGGGACGATGAACGACGACTGCGCTACTTCGATTGGGCGGAGCGGGTGGTGGGGGGGATGCGAGGCTCGAACGCCCACCTCGAAGCCGACTTCGACGCCGCCCTCATGCGAGCGCGGAGTGTCGTCGGCGTCGGCACGTGAATCTTACCAGGTCATCGCTGCCATTCCACCAGCCGGCGTGTCGCGCCAGGTGCCGCGGCGGACGATGGCCTCGAACGCGGTGAACAGGGCGGGATCGAACTGGCGGCCGACGTCGCCGCGCATGATCTCGATCGCCTCGTCGTGCGTGAAGGCCTGCTTGTAGCTGCGCTTCGACGTGAGCGCGTCGTAGACGTCGGCGACGCAGAGCACGCGAGCCGTGAGTGGAATGGCTTCGCCGGCGAGGCCATTCGGGTAGCCGAGTCCGTCCCAGCGCTCGTGGTGGCTCTCCACGATGGGGCGCACGTCCCACGGGAATTCCACGTCGGCAAGTAGCTCGACGCCTGCGGTGGGGTGTCGCTTCATGAGCTGCCACTCCTCGTCCGTGAGCTTGCCGGGCTTGTTGAGCACCTCGGCGGGCACCATCAGCTTGCCGACGTCGTGCAGCAGTGCGCCGATGCGGAACCAGAAGAGCGAGGTGTCGTCGTCGTCGCTGACGCGCCGCCAGAGCGCGCAGGCGAGGTCGGCGACGCGAACACAGTGGCCTTGAGTGTAGACGTCCTTGGCCTCGATCGATTCGCCCCATTTCCGGGCGACGTCGAGGAAGTCGCTCTCGAGGGAGGCGGTGCGACGATCGACGTCGGCGAGCTCGCGGCGTGCGCGGAGCTGAAGGAAGAGACGGTGCGCCTGGTTGAGGCGCTGGAGGGTTTCGCGGTTGCGGCCATTCCAGCGATAGAGCTCGGCGAGCTCCTTTGCCGTTTCGCCCTGGAGGATGAGGTCCTTCCGCTCGATGCCGATGCGTTCGGCGTTGAGGAAGTGCTCCTCGGCCCGGGCGACGTCGCCATCCATGCGGGCGATGATGCCGGCGACCTGCTCGGCGTCGCCATCGGCGAGCGTATCCCCTGTTTGCGCAGCAAGCTTGCGCGCGCGCTCACAGGCGGCACGCGCATCATGTTGCTCGCCCTGTTTAATGCGCAGCTTAGCCACATGCAGCTCGATGCGAATCAGCCTCGTGAGGTCACCAACTACACCACACACCTCGCGTGCCTCGCTGAGGGCGCGGTTGGCGTCATTAAACTCGCCCGTGTGGGTGTATAGCAAGCCGAGGTTGGTCAGTGCCATGATGACCTCGTCGACTAGACCCGCGCCCCGGGCGTCGGCGAGGCACGACTCATAATACCGCACGGCGTCACGGTCCTCGCCGCGAACCGTCGCGATGATGCCTAGGTTCGATGCCGTCATCGAGGCGAGCCGGGCGTCGCCAACCTTGAGTGCGCTCTCCCTCGCCTGCTGGTAGAGCTGCTGGGCCTCGTCGTGGGCGCCCTGATTCCACTGGATGGCGCCGAGCATGTTGATCGCTCGCCCGCGACTTGCCTCGTCTCCGGCCGTCTCGGAAATGTCGAGTGCCAGGCGCGCGCGCTCCTCGGCAGCCGCAAACTCTCCGTCGTCGACGTACGTCCGGGCGATCAGACGGTGCAGTTGGGCGACGTCCGCCGGCGTGACGGCAGTGCCGTCGTGGAGGGCCAATTCATAGAGAACGCGTGCGTCTTCACGCTGCCCACGTTGCTCGAGGGAATGTCCTTGCCCGAGCACCTCCGCCAGTGGCAGCGGCGGCCCCGAGGGTATCGCCCGAAGCATGGGTTGAGTCGGCCGAACTTTCATCGATCCTTCCTGTCGGCGCTGAGCGAATCGTGTGACACACCACACCAGTCAATACTAAACGAGGCGCTCGTCGAAAATGACGAGCGCCTCGCCCATTCGTGACTGTAGGCGACCCCAATGGCGGCTCCCCGCAGTTGGTGCTGCTACTCTTCTGCGCTAAGTGCCGAGTCCCGACCCATGGCGACCATGTAGCCCGAGAAGTGGTTGATTTTCCCGGTAAACGTCCAGGCGACGAGGTTCGTCACGCCGCCGATGAGCTCCGACACCGAACCGCCAACCGCGGTGAGCAGCGATGGATCGGAGTAGTAGCCGAGCGAGAGCAACGGGGCGGTGAGCACACTGGCCGTCGTTCCCTGCAGCTTCTGCGTGAAGACGAGCTGCTTCTTGAACGTGATGCCGTGCGGCGCGAAGTCGTAGGCGATCAGGGTGCCCTTGCGGGCGGTCATCGTGATCACGGTATTCGATGTCACCGCGCCATAGGGCACGACAACGCTAACGCCCGCTGCGGGAATGCCCAGCGTTCCACCACTCATGCCGATCGTCTGGCTCACAGTGATATCGGCGGGGAGCGCGGTCACGCGCTGCACGCCGAGCACGGGGATCAGGCCGGTGACGAGACCGCCGTCGATGCCGAGCAGGGCGGCGTCTGCCTTGACGGCGGGCGCGACCTGTTGCGGTGGCGCGGTTAGTTCGCTGGAGCAGCCAGCGATGAGCGCGAGCCCTGCCACGAGCGAGGTGAGCCGACGGAATTTGGGTGACATAGGACGCACGGATGGGGCTGCGGCAGGCGCCCACGCTGCGTCGTTGCAGAGCGGGGGGTAAACCGACGTTCCTTGTCAGGAGTTTCCCGCTGCCTCGCAAGGCATGGCCAATGCCACCGGTCGCGTCCGTAAAACTGTCGTCAGACTGTCCGTTCATGACC
>JBKJMP010000196.1:0-4750 GCA_046596395.1 Gemmatimonadaceae bacterium | reverse complement strand
GCCGTCGCTGCGGGTCACCACCGGCATGCGGCCGGCGCGAGTCTCAGCGAGGAGTGTGGAATCGATGCTGGGTCCGTACCAGTTCGCGCCGTCTCGGCCGATCAGCACCGCCTCGCTTGCGCCAAATGAAGACCGTGCGGCATCGAGCTGACGCAGTGCGTCGGCGCGATTGCCTGCCACGAGTGCGGCGGCGAGCCCGGGAAGATGTGACACCTCCTTGGCGCGCATCATCATCCCGTCCGACGTCGCCGCCATGCGGTCTGCCAGGATGCGTGGCGCCACCGAAAGATCGGTTCGCGCTCGATCTTCCAGCGCCGCGGCCAGGCGACGATCGACCGCGATGCTGGCCGGCACGAAGCCGGCAAGCATTGAAACGGCGAGCACGCCGAGCAGGGCGCGCTGCAGTGTGATCGTAAATCGCGGGACGGCGACTTCCATGGACAACTTGTTCCTTCTCGATGCGATGCAGAAACCGACTGACCGGTGAAGCCGACTGCTTCGTCAGGTCACACAGGAACTCTCGGTAGCGGAGGAGGCGCGCGCAATGTCATGCGCCTCCACCGCATCGTCGAGCGCTAGTAGGCCGCCAGGCCAACCGAGCCGGAGGGAACGCCGCTCGTCGTGGTTAGCGAGGAGAGTGCGCCCGACCCGTTGCTTACCTGGAAGGCGCTGATGGAGTTGCCTCGGCTGTTGAGCGTGTAAAGGAACTGGCTGTTGTGGCTCATCGCCTCATCCGTCGGTGCGGCGCCGGCGACGCCGGTGCGGCCGTCCGCGTCGAGCAGCACAAGCGTGCCGTCCTTTATGGAGTATCCGCTGACCGAGCCGCTGCCGGTGTTGGTCGTGTAGGCGAACTTTCCGTTGGTCGAGACCACGAACCAGCACGCGGCCGTCTGGCTCGTCGGCACCGAGGCGCTGATCACCGTGAGAACGCCGGTCGCGCTGATCTGGTACGAGGACGCGGCGCTCGCGTTCGGCCCTCCACCAAACGCTTCGCTCACGATGAGCGTGCCACGCTTGTCGAAGGCAAAGCCAAACGGCGTCTGTCCCGCCGACGCATTGACGACGGGGGCGCCCGGCGTTCCGGTTGCGCTCATCACATACGTCACGATGTTGTTCGTTCCCTTCTCCGTGACGACGAGCAGATGCCCATCGGGGGTGAACGACACTTGTGCAGGGCCGACCGCACTTCCGCTGAGCGATCGCGTGGAGCCGGCGAGGGGATGCAGCGCGCCGTCATCCGCAACGTGGAACCCGGTGATGTTGCCTGCGCCGCCCGCGTTCAGGACATACAGCCGATTCTCGTGCAGCGTCACGCTGATCGGCCGGAGACCTCCAGAAGAAATCGTCGCGACGCGAGAAAGTCCGTCCTGCGTCACACGGAACGACGTGACCTGGTTGCTGCCCGCGTCGACCGCGAAGAGCCGCGTTGCATTCTGGTTCACGATCACGGCGTCCTGTGAACCCAGGCCCCCGCCCGTCCCCAGCCCCGTCGTGGGATAGGCCGTGGCGGCGCCCAGGCTGCCGTCGGCATAACGAGGGAACGCGAGCACCGCGTTGCCAGTCGTGGCGTTCGAGAGCGTGTACACCGCACCCACCGCCGCGCGGGCGATCCGGCCATCGGACCGTTCTCCCGGCGTTGGCGCCGACGGGGCTACGACGTCGCGACCGCATGCGGCCAAGAGCAACGTCCCGGTGATCCAGTTCCTGTGCTTCATGTTCTGCCTCCAGAGTGATGTTCCGGTGCGCCAGCGCGCTGGTGGGCGCGAGGGGCCTGTCGGGAGTCACCGAATGCAATGCGGCGCCCATCGCGACGCCGGACGTCGCCGCGGTGCTAACATGTTGCAGCTAAATCGCTTCTCATTTGTGGCGGGTCGGCGGATCGTCAGCGCGAACGATGCATGAAACAAGAGGGCGCCACGATGGAACATGGCGACGGAACATGGCCGCCCGCACGCAATCCGCGCGTCACGTCGCCATCGGCCGCTGGAACCACGCGAGCAATGTCGCACCACCATCCTCGCGCCGACATGGCGATCACGAATGGCCGCGGCAGCATCCGCCAGCCCGTAAGCGCGTCGGAGTGGGCACGGGCAGCCGTTGCCCGTCGCGCCTGAAGCACCTTCCGTCGATGCTGCGAAAACCCTAGCTTCGCTCACTCATCGGTGCACTCGGCCGTCCCCTCCCGATGAGCCCACCTCTGCGATCGGTCGCATTTGTCGCTCACCCCAGGCGAACGGCTCGGACCATACGCCATCGAAGCGCCAATCGGCGCCGGAGGCATGGGGGAGGTGTTCCGAGCCCGCGACACCCGGCTCGACCGAGTCGTCGCCATCAAGGTCCTCTCGAATGGCGCCGACGACGACCCCGTCTACCGCGACCGGTTCGAGCGCGAGGCGCGCGCGATCTCCGCCCTCGAGCATCCCAGCATCTGCGCCCTCTACGACGTCGGCGAAGCGAACGGCCGCGCCTACCTCGTCATGCAGTACCTCGAGGGGAGCACCCTTGCCACGCGGCTCGAAAGCGGTCCGCTCCCGGTGAGCCAGGCACTCAAGATCGCGGTCGAGATCACGAGCGCGCTCGACGCCGCGCACCGCCACGGACTCGTCCATCGCGACGTGAAGCCCGGCAACATCATGCTCACGAGCACGGGCGCCAAGCTGCTGGACTTCGGCCTGGCCAAGCAGCGGCCGGCGGTCAGCTTCAACACGTCTGGCGCGACAGCCGCCTCCGCACCCATTCCGCTCACTGCCGAGGGGATGATACTCGGCACGCTTCATTACATGGCGCCGGAGCAGTTGTGCGGCGAAGAGGCCGATGCGCGAAGCGACATCTACGCCTTCGGCACCGTGCTCTTCGAGATGTTCGCGGGAAAGCCGCCGTTCACCGCGAGCGACCCGGCGTCGCTCATCGGCGCGATTCTCAACAAGACGCCACCGCCGCTCGACGGATCGCCAGGCGCACCGCCTCGGATCGAACGGGCCATCCGTGTGTGCCTGGAAAAGGAACCCGCCGACCGCTGGCAGTCGGCGCGCGATCTGCTGCGCGAGCTCCAGTGGATCATCGATGAGCGTAGCGGCAGCGGCGTCGCGCCGGCGGTTACGGGAACCGCCGCTGACGGACGCCGCTTCTCCCGTCGTGTATTCATCGCGGGAGTCGCCGGCATGGCGGTGATCACGGCTATGGCGTCCTGGGCGATCTTCGGTCGCTCGAACGCACCGCCGGTCCCGAAGGTCCCCGTCGTCGTGTTCATGGACTCGCCACACCCGCTGCGGGTTTACGATCAGAAGACTCGCGAGGCGGGCGGCACCAACGCCGACGACTTGAGCGACCTGTTCGCCGATCTGCCGCTGCGCACGCTCAAGGAAAACTCGGGCACCAAGTGGCATCGCGAGGACCAGTTGCTTGGCGAGAATCCGGACCTGATCATTGTCCACCGGTCGACCTTCTACGACCAGACTCTGCTCGGCGACACGTTGCTCGACGCGAAATATTTCGAGCAGCTCTACGGTCCCGCATCGGACAAGCTCGAGACGCTCCTCGCGTACATCGCGCTGGGCAACGCGCGCACCAGGTTCATCGTGTACAGCCGCGGCAGCTGGAAGACCGAGGAGGCGAAGCGGGAATGGGTCGCCGCGCAGGAGCGCCGCTTTCCGGCGATGGCGGGGCGGATTAGCGCTTACAAGGTGCCCCTGGATCGCGCAACGTTCAGAAATCCGCAGACCGGCGCCGAGATCAGGGCGATCGCGCTCGAGGTGCTCAGGAAGGCTGGGCGATTGCCGCCGAGCGGGTCTTAAGGCTCATGCGCCTGCTCTCTCTGTGAGAGAAGGATGGCATGCGCGGCACGGCCTGCCTGGCACGACTACAATGCCACGAGCCGATTGGATGCGGCATCACGAATACACCAACTATTGCAGTAACCACCAAAGAGAGGTAAAGTGTGCGCGCCGTCACAGAAAACGCGTGATTAAACGCACCTGAGACGGCGGCTCGCCTCCGACGATGGACCCGATAGAGAAGCGAGCTCGAAGCTCCCCCCTGGCGCCTTGATGTTTGCGGTGCGCCATCCTTGGCGCCACCGGCCTCACCACTTCTCCGGAGTCCCCCTCATGATCCGACGCAGTCTCGCCGCCGCGCTGTCGCTCGGCGCCCTCGCCGCTTGCTCCCCAGATCAGATCGCGCCGTCTGCCCCGTCTCTCGAGGCGCGCCTCTCGTCGGCTGCGGCACCCGAGGCCGACCGCCAGCACCTCGTGGTGTTCAACAACCGCATGCCCGACGGGTTCGAGACGCGCGTCGCCTCGCTCGGCGGAAGCATTGCCGCTCACATGGACCAGATCGGCGTTGCCAGCGTCGCCGGCCTGAGCGACGCCGCCGCGGCCACCTTGGGCCAGACGCAAGGCGTTCAGACGGTGGACATCGATGAGGAAGTAGGGCTCGCCACGCCCGAGTCCGTGGACGCGCCGGAATCGGTGGAGAGTCTCTTTCCAGAAGGCGCCTCGGCAGACGAGGCTCAGAGTCCGGCGTCGCCGCACCTCGCGGGTTTTTACGCGCGTCAGTGGCACCTGCGCCAGATCAAGGCCAACCAGGCCTGGGCGGCCGGCAAGCTCGGCTCGGCGAGCACGAAGGTTTTCATCCTCGATACCGGTATCGACCCGACACACCGCGACCTCGCCGGGCGCGTGGACGCCGGTCTCTCGCGGTCGTTCGTCGCGCGGGACAACGCGTGGCATGCCGACACGGCTCCCGCGCGCTG
>JBKJMP010000153.1:0-4351 GCA_046596395.1 Gemmatimonadaceae bacterium | reverse complement strand
GACCGACGTCCCGCCCTACGGAGAGCGTGACGGGGGCGCCGTGTGCAACGTCGCGATCTCCAGGTACGCAACCGCATCGGTCGCGATCTGCGGACACGCGGGAGTCGCCGAAGATCGCTCCAGCGATTCCGACGATCGGCTGCTCCGCGCAGCGCTCCGGCGCTCGCCCATCGCCAACGTCGAAGCAAGCATCTCGAGCGACTTCCCCGTCGCCGCGGGGCTCGGTGGGTCATCTGCCGCCGGCGTCGCCCTCGCGGGCGCGCTGGCCAGCCTCGCCGACACGCCGGTCGACCGTGAGCGACTCGCGCTCCTCAGTCGAACGACGGAAGTGGAGGAGCTCGGTGTCGCCGGCGGATACCAGGACCACTACGCAGCGGCCATCGGCGGCGCACTCCTCCTCGAGTTCACCGATACGGTCCGCGTCGAGCGCATTCCGCTAGCACACGATCTCGCCGCCTCGCTCGCGCGCCGCGCCATCGTCGTCTATTCCGGACAGTCACGCATCTCCGGCGAGACGATCGACGCCGTGCGCGGTGCCTATCTCGCCGGCGAACGGCGCGTCGTGCACGCGCTTGCCCGCACCGCCGAGCTCGCGCGAGAGATGGCCGCTGCGCTTCGCGCCTCCGATCTCGATGCCCTCGGCGCGCTCGTCGGCGAGCAGTGGGAGCACCAACGCGCCCTGCACCCGAGGATCACCACGCCTCGCATCAACGCCATCGCGGCAGCCGCCATGGGCGCCGGCGCACTCGGCGTAAAGGCACTCGGCGCATCGGGCGGTGGATGTGTGCTGGCGCTTGCAGCCGAACATCGCGAGCACGAGGTCGCATCCGCGCTGGCGCCGCTCGGCGACTTGCTGGATTATTCGATCGACACGAGCGGATTCACCGTCCTTTTTCGCGGAACCACCGATGGCTGAGAGCATTGCGCCGGGAGATGCGCGCGCGCTGGCACGCGCGCTCGTGCAGGTCGATTCGCGAAATCCTTCATTGGCGCCGGGCGCGCCTGGCGAACACGCGTGCGCCTCGATGCTCCGCGACGTGCTGCACGACTGGGGATTCCACACCGACCTGCAGGACGCGCTGCCTGGACGTCCGAACCTTGTCGCGCGCATCGGGTCACCGCGCGGGGGGCGGTCGCTGATGTTCAACGGACATCTCGACGTCGTCGGCGTCGAGGGCATGACGCACGCCCCGTGGGACGCGGAGGAGCGTGACGGCCGGATATACGGGCGCGGGGCAGCAGACATGAAGGGCGGTGTCGCGGCGATGTGCGCCGCGGCGTGGCGCGCAGCGCAGACGTCCGTTCGAGGGGAGATCATCGTCGCCGCGGTCGTGGACGAGGAGTTCGAAAGCGCGGGCACCCGCGCGATCCTTGCGCGCGGCATCCGCGCCGATGCGGCGATCGTCACCGAGCCGACTCTGCTCGCCATCATGCCCGCCCATCGTGGCTTCGTCTGGATCGAGGTCGTGGTGACGGGACGCGCCGCGCACGGAAGCCGGTGGGAGATCGGTGTGGACGCGATTCGTCATGCGGGACTGCTGCTCGCAGAGCTCGACCGTATCGACGAGGACCTTCTCCCGCTCAGCGTCCACCATCTCCTGGGACGCGGCTCGCTCCATGCCTCCCTCATCGAGGGTGGCATCGGGCTGAGCACGTACCCGGATCGCTGCGTGTTGAAGCTCGAGCGCCGGGTCACCCCGGGGCAGACGGTGGATGACGTGATGGCCGAGCTCGACCGGGCCTGCATGGCGGTGAAGGCACGGCGGCCGACCTTCGAAGCGACCTCACGCGTGATGTTCGCGCAATCTCCGAGCGATGTGCCATCGGACTCGCCTATAGTTCGCGAGCTCGCCCATGCGGTGGAGGAGTGCGGCGAGTCGGTGCGCATCGAGGGAATGTCGGCGTGGACGGACGCCGCGTTGCTGAACGACGCCGGCATCCCGGCGATCTGTTTCGGACCCGGCGACATTTCGCTCGCTCATGCGGCCGAGGAGTACATTCCGCTCACCGAGATCGACCGCGCGACGGACGTCCTCGCGAAGTTTGCCCAGCGCTGGTGCTTCTGACTTTCCTCGCTCGATGCCACGTCCCAACCGAGTCACGCAGCTCACCGCCGCGCAATACGATGCGCTCGAACGCGCGATCGCCGATCGCCGCCGCCTATCCGTGTGGCGGCGTGGCACCGAATTCCTGATCATCGTCGATCGTCTCTACGTGAGCGGAGGGCGTGAGGCGCTGGAGGCGCGTCATCCCTCCACCGGCGCCAGGCTCACGCTGTTCATCGACGAGCTGGAAGGCATCGAGGTCGCCGGATGACGACCGGAGAGATCGCGCCGCGCGTCGAACTTCCGCTCATCGCCATCTATGCCGACGAGTCGTGTCTCGGCAACGGGCGTGAGGGCAACAACCCCGGCGGTGCGGCAGGCGTTATCGAGCATGTCAACCACGCCACCGATCGACTCACGCGCTGGGACTACTGGATCTCCGAGCCCGGGACCACGAACAACCGCATGGCGCTGCGGAGCGCGATCGAGGCGTTCCTCGTGATCGGGCGGAAGAAGGGGCGGTTTCGCGTGGTCTTCACGAGTGACTCGCAGTATCTCGTAAAGGGAATGACCGAGTGGGTGCACGGATGGGCCGCGCGCGGCTGGAAGCGGCGAGAGGGAGAGATCGAGAACTTGCCGCTGTGGCTCGAGCTCGTAGATGAGGCGACGCCGCATCGCGTGCAGTGGCAGTGGGTACGTGGCCACGCCGGTCATCCGCAGAACGAATATGCAAATGACCTCGCCATCGCCGCGGCAAAGTCGCAGTCGAACTCCGGCGGGGCGCGCACGTCGGGCTTCGACGGATGGCTGGAGACGCAGCGTGCGGGGAAGCGGCTCAAGGTCGAGCCGGCGCCCTTTCCGGCCGGCCGGCCGTTCGCCGCCGCGCGGCCGCTACCGAACACCTGAGGAGGTCGAACGATGAAGGACGTGGAGCGAATGTATCGCCATCTCGTGCGCACGATTCGCACGAGCTTTCCGCAGCACCTCGCGCAGCCCTTCCAGGTGGGAGAGCTCTACCAGACGATACTTCCCTACCGCCTGCATCGCCGCGAGCTCGGATTCGAGACGAACCAGGATTACGAGATCGCGCTGCTGGAGCTGCTCACGGGCGCCGACGGCTATCTCGTGGTGGACGGGAAGATGCGCGACGTCCTCAAGTCGGAGCTGACGTCGCCCGCGCCGGACACGTCGAGGATCCGGCAATTCGCCTCCGAGCACGTCGCGCTCGCCCCTGAAGCGATGCAGCAGGAGCTGGCGACGAGGACGCCGTCGGCAGGCGGCTCGAGTGCCACCATCTCGCGCGCCGCCGCGGCGGCGCCGACTCGCGCGGGCGATGTGGGCAAGGTCACTCCTCCGCTCGGAAGCGTATCGGCGAGCGTGAGTTCCCCTGTCAGCGACTCGACGCGTCGCGTCGCCAAGCCGCTCACGGTATCCGAGGAGGGCGAGGCCTGCGGATTCTGCAAGGGAGACCTCCCATCAGGACGGCAGATCAGTTTCTGCCCGCACTGCGGGCAGGATCTCACGGTCGTGCACTGCCCCGCGTGCGGCAGCGAGCTGGAGCGCGGGTGGAAGTTCTGCGTCACCTGCGGACGCGGCGCTGACTGACTTTCTGGGCGTGCGGCGCGCCGCTTGCCCTTGTGCAAGCGGACACTCGCCCACGACTCCCTCGCACGGTACGGCCATGCTTCGACACAGCAGCGTCTCGCGTCTCGTCGCGCTCGCGACGATCACCCTCGTTTCGGCCTGCGCCGGAGCGGGCCCCTCCCCAGCGCCGGCACCCGCGCCCGGATCGCCGACGACTGGCGCCGGACCGACGGCCTCGGCGACGTGGCCAACGAGCTCGCGCGAGCACGTGGACGCGTGGCTGCACACGTACGCAATGATCTCGACCGACACCACGCTCGTGCCCTACTTCCGGCGCGGCTACCGCGATCGGATCAGCACGGTGCGCCGCCAGCGCGGCACGTCCACGGCACTCGACGCGAATCGCTCGCGCCTGTTGGCGGGCATCGACGCGCGCCCCGAACTGGCGACGGGACCGCAGTTCCTGCCGCTCTATTTCTCCTCCTGGGAGGAGATGAAGCAGCTCATCGACCTCTTCATTCGCAACAACGGGAATCCCGGCAACTCGCAGGATCCAGCGCTGCGCACGTACTTCGCGATCCTGGGGTCCTCCTTCTCGTCGGTGTCGGATCGCGAGTGGCTGCGGCTGTTCACGGAAGCCGTGGACGACGAGAGCCGAAAGTTCTATCACGACTACTGGACCACAGTGAATCGACGCGAGCGATCACGGTCGCCCGCGAGCG
>JBKJMP010000022.1:0-3256 GCA_046596395.1 Gemmatimonadaceae bacterium | reverse complement strand
TGCACGTGCGAATGGTCGCTGCCTACCCCGGAGACTGCACCATCATCCAAACTCGGACAACATCATTCGGTCCCGAAGGGAACACGGATTACGTAGAACCTCTCACGGATAACGGGTAGGAAAACGGACAACGGGGAGGAAAACGGACAACGGGGAGGAAACGGACAACGGACAACGGACCACGGGCAACGGGTAGTTCTCACAACCCCTTCACCCGACACGCAACCAACAACAGGCCGAATCCAATGATCCAGGACCACGTCGCCGCGGGCTGGCCAATCCTCGCGATGCCGAAGTGTGCCGCGAGCGCGACGAGAAACAGAATCAGGGAGATGACCCATACCGCAAACGTCGGAGCTTTGCCTGTGTTGCGCATAATTCATTATCCTCTGTTGGTGACCAACGCCCGGACGGCTGAAGCCAGCATTCAGGAGCTTCCTGGAGTGACCGGCCTCTCCATCCAGGACGGCCCCTGCAACTAACGCCCCACCAGCACGTGCGAGCGGTTGCTGATGCAGCGTCCGCGGCAACTTCGGCCCCCACACCCTGAGAAACATGTGCATTCGACTCTGCCGGTTCCTCCTGCTGCTCGCCGTGACCGCCACGCCGGCGCTCGGGCAGGTACCGGCCACCCGGCTGTTGCCATGGTCCGAGCAAATCCGCATTCGCGAAGGCTGGCTTGCCGAGCGACATGCCATGCTGCTGCCAATGATGCGCCGTCACGGCATTGCCATGTGGATCGTGGTGAACGAGGAGTTCCACGACGATCCCCTGGTGCACTACGTGGCGCCGCCGCGTCCGTACACCGGCAATCGCGATTACTTCGTGTTCGTCGACGGCGGCGAGCAGGGGTTGAGGAAGTATGCGATCACGTCGTACACCGAGGAGAATCTCGGCCGCTTCTTCGACGCGCCGTTCACCGAGCCACGACCGGCGGCGGCCACGCTCAAGGCGTTGTACGAGCAGTACCAGCCGCGGACGATTGGCCTGGGGATCAGCGGTACGCGCGGACAGACGCGCACCCTCGGGCACGACACGTTCGAGTTTCTCGCCAGGTCGATGGGTGCCGAGGCGTCCGCACGCTTCACGAGCGCGGCGCCGCTGGTGGAGGAGTATCTCGCTACCCGCATTCCCGCCGAGATGGAGCACTACCGCACCGCGGTGGCCCTCACCGAGGAGATCGTTGCCCGCGTGTTCTCACGTGCGGTGATCACGCCGGGCACGACCACTGTGGGCGACGTGCGCCGCGCGCTCTACGACGCGCTGTGGGCCGCGGGCGTGCGCACGTGGTTCCAGCCGGACCTCCGCGTGCAGCGTGCCACCGGCGACGTCGCCACCTCGCGCGGATTCCTGGCCATCGCGCCCGAAGCCACCGTGCTCATTCCCGGCGACGTGGTGCACGTCGATTTCGGCCTCACGTACATGGGCTTCGACACCGACTGGCAGAAGATGGCCTATCTGCTCAAGCCCGGCGAAACCGACGCGCCCGCGGGACTCAAGGCCGCGATGGCGAACACCAACGCGCTGCAGGATGCGCTCATGCTGCGACATGCGCGCCCGGGCCTCACGGCGGGCGCAGTGTTCACCGCCACGATGGCGGAGATGAAGGAGCGCGGCATCGAGGCGATGATCTATTCCCATCCCATCGGCAACCAGGGGCATGGGCTCGGCCCGAGCATCGACTTCCGAAGCTCGCAGCGCGCCGATACGGCGACGCAGAACTCCCGCCTGCGACCCGGCTCCTACATCTCGATCGAGTTGAACACCGCGACTCCAGTGGCAGAGTGGGGCGGCAGGAAAGTGTTCGTGATGGCGGAGGACGATGCGCATCTCACCGAACAGGGGTACCGGTTCTTCCGTCCGCGGCAGGAGCGGTTCTTCCTGATTCCCTGACGGTTCAGGGCACCCGAAGCGCAGGAGGGCACAACGGGGCGCGTCGGAATGCTGTTACGGCGTTGCGGGAATGGCGGCTTCGCCCAGCCCCACGTTGAACGGGTCGCACCAGACCAGCACCCAGGTATACGACGTCCCGGCGGGAAGCTGGAATGAGTATGACTGCGCGCCGGAGTTGCTCCTGAGCGCCGCCACACGCAGTGGCTTGCCGGTATTCGCATTGTTCGTGGTGTTCACGTACACGAATGGGCCAGGCCCTGGCGTGATCGAGAAATCCGATGCGAAGTCGAGGCGACCGACTCCGTTCAGTACGGTGAACACGACGCTGCCGCGCGCGTCGTGGCCACCTGCCCCCGCGAACTTGCCAGTGACACCGGCTCCGGCGGGCGGCATCGTGCCCTGCTCGATCGGCGTCGCGTCGGGCGCCATGGGGGGCAGCGTGGACGTGCAGGCTCCGGCCGCCGCCAGTGAGATGGCGATGCCGATCAGGTTCGTGTGGCGCACGGGGTGGCACTCCTCTGGCGTATGACTAGCAGAACGCTCAGCGCGGAAAATAGTTCAATCCATCTCACAACCACTGCTGCGTCTGGCGAACCGAGTTCCTGTTCTCCACGTTCCCCCCTTCCCCTATCCGGACCGCCCGTGACACGACGCCGTCGCCGACTACACTTGATCGCCGCCCTCGCCAGCGCTGCGACGCTCGCGAGTGCTTCAGCCCTTCCGCTGGTCGCGCAAAACGCGGCTCAGCCGGCATTGGCAGCCGAGATCGAAACCCGACTCGCCCAGGTCATGCCCAAGGTCGTCGCGTGGCGTCGCGACATTCACGAGCACCCCGAGCTGTCCAATCAGGAGACGCGCACCGCGGCACTCGTGGAGAAGCACCTGCGGGGACTTGGTCTCGATGTGCGGGCGAACGTCGGCAAGACTGGCGTGGTGGGGATCCTGCGCGGCGGCAAGCCGGGACCCGTCGTCGCCCTGCGAGCTGACATGGACGCGCTTCCGGTCACCGAGCTGGTGGACCTGCCGTTCAAGAGCAGGGTGCGCACGCAATACAACGGCATGGAGGTCGGCGTGATGCACGCGTGCGGCCACGACAATCACGTCGCCATCCTCATGGGCGTCGCTGAAGTGCTCGCCGGAATGAAGGCGCAAATTCCAGGCACCATCAAGTTCTTCTTTCAACCGGCCGAGGAGGGGATGGGCGGCGCGCTCGCCATGATTGCCGACGGCGCATTGGAGAATCCTCGGCCGTCTGCCATCTTCGGCCTGCATGTCTGGCCGTCCACGCTGGGTTCCCTGAGCACGCGGTCCGGCGGCTTCATGGCCGCCCCCGACGGCCTCGAGATCATCGTGAAGGGGAGGC
>JBKJMP010000014.1:0-3127 GCA_046596395.1 Gemmatimonadaceae bacterium | reverse complement strand
AGCACGTGCGAGTTCCGCATGCCGCCGAGCGTACGGCTCGACGGCCGGACCTGTCGTGAGGGGCCAGCGGTACCGTAACCGACGCCATCGCCGCGCACGCGCTCAAAACGCCGCGATGTCGGCGATGGCGCGCTTGAACGTCTCCACCTGCGGCAGGATCGCGTCCTCGAGCTGCGGGGCATATCCGACGAATGTGTCGGTGCTTGCCACTCGCGTGACCGGAGCATCCAGCCATGCGAAGCAGTCGTCTGCAATGCGCGCCGCGATCTCCGCCCCATATCCCCACGAGATCGAATCCTCGTAGCCGACGATCACCCGGTTGGTCTTCTTCACGCTCTCGTACACCATCTCCGAATCCCACGGCGACAACGAACGGAGGTCGATCACTTCCGCGCTGATGCCGTGCTCCTCCTGCATCTGGTTCGCTGCGGCGAACGCCCGCTGCACCGTCGCCCCATATGTCACGATCGTCAGGTCCGATCCTTCTCGCACGATCCGACCTTTTCCGAACGGAATCATGAAATTGGGGCCCGGATAGGCCGCCTTGTTGTAGGTCTGGCGGTAGAGGTGCTTGTGCTCGAGGAAGATGACCGGGTCCTCGCAACGAATGGCGGTCCTGAGCAGGCCGTTCGCGTCTAGTGCGTTCGAGGGGCAGATCACCCGGAGCCCAGGACAGTGGGTGAACAGCGATGCACCTGTCTGCGAGTGATAGATCGCGCCGCGGATGTACCCGCCATAGGTCACCCGGATCACCACTGGCGACGCAAACGCATTGTTCGACCGCCACCGCATCGTCGCGAGTTCATCGCGGATCTGCATGTACGCGGGCCAGATGTAGTCGAAGAACTGGATTTCGACCACCGGCTTGAAGCCCCGCAGCGCGAGGCCGATGGCGCGGCCCACGATCGTCGCCTCCGCGAGCGGCGTGTTGTACACGCGCGAGCCGCCGAACTCCTTCTGGAGCCCCCAGGTGACCTTGAACACGCCTCCCTTGCCCTTGACCTTGCCGAGGTGCTGTTCGCGCGAGACGTCGGCAACGTCCTGCCCGAAGATTAGGATCTTCGGGTCGCGGCGCATCTCATCCTTCATGCACGCGTTCAGCAGGTCCACCATCGTCGTCTCGTTCCCGGCGTTCTGCGGGTCGTCCTCCGTATCGAACTGCTCGCTCGTGGGATCCACGTCCGGCGAGTAAACGAACTGCTCGACCGTCTCCGGACCGGGCTGCGGCTGCTCGAGCGCATCGTCCGTGGCCGCGAGCACGAGGGCATCCACCTCCGCGGCGATCGCGGCGAGGTCGGCCTCCGTCGCATGGCCCTGCGCAACGAGCCACTTCGGATACACGGTGAGCGGATCGCGCGCCGCGTCCGCGTCGCGCTCGTCGCTCGGCCGGTACATCACCTCGTCATCCGAGAGGGAATGCGAGTACGGGCGGATGACCTTCGCGTGCACGAGCGCCGGTCCCTTCCGCTGCCGCGCGTGCGCCACCGCCCTGTGCATCACTTCATAGCTCGCCAGGAGGTCGCAGCCATCCACCTCCTGCACATACAGGTCGGGATAGGACGCCACCAGGTTCGAGATCGACCCGCCCGCCGTGTTCACCTCGACCGGCACCGAGATCGCGTACCCGTTGTCCTCCACGAGATACACGACTGGCAGCTTGAGGTTGGACGCCGTGTTGAGCGACTCCCAGAACTCGCCCTCCGACGTGGTCCCGTCGCCGGTGGTCACGAGCACGACCTCGTCGCTCTCGAACCCCTCCGTGACATCAAGCAACCGCGCGCGCAATGTCGCCTCGGCGGTTCCCACTGCTTGAAGGAACTGCGTGCCCGTCGGAGACGACGTGGACACGATGTTGTAGTCCTTGTGGCCCCAATGGCTGGGCATCTGTCGCCCGCCGGAGCTCGGGTCGACAGCCGCACCCACCGCCTCGTACAGCATCTCGTTTGCCGTCATGCCGAGATGCAGGCACAGCGCGCGGTCGCGGTAGTACAGATAGAACCAGTCGTACGCCGGCTTGAGGGTAAGCCCGGCAGCACACAAGATCGCCTCGTGGCCAGCGCCGGAGATCTGGAAGAAGATCTTGTTCTGGCGTTTGAGCTGGATCTCCTTGTCGTCGATGCGGCGCGACAGGAGCATGGTGCGATATGCGGCGACGAGCTGGTCGCGCGAGAGGGGCGCAGCGGCGGCACTCTTCCGCTCGGCTCGAGTCTGGGTTGCCATGCGAGAAAACGGTGTCGGGGGCGTTGAGGAGCTCCAGCGAGGAAACATAGTCGGCTGACGAAAGGCGGGGAGGCGGCCATGCGCCTTGCCGTTGGCGCTTGACGCGAGGCATGCTCAGCTGGCATTGCATGTGCAACTCCGCCCGCCGCACCTATTCGAGAGGATTCATGCCCCCAGCGCAGCCGACCTGTCCCTTTTGCGACCTCATTCGCGGCGCGGGCGAGGTTTCGATGTGTTTCGAGGATGCGGACGTCGTGGCGTTCATGGACATCCAGCCGGTGAATTCGGGGCACCTGCTCGTGGTACCTCGCGAGCACTTCGAGTCGCTCCTGGACATCCCGCACGGCCTCGCGATGCACATGTTCGAGGTGGCCATGGAGCTGGCGCCCGTGGTGAAGCAGGTCGCCGACGCAACTGGACTGAACATCGTCGTGAACAGCGGCGAGGCTGCAGGGCAAGACGTTTTTCACTACCACGTGCACGTCATCCCGAGATCTCCGGACGACGGATTCGATATCCCGCTTCCGTTCGGCGGATCGAACATGCCCGATCGCACAGTCCTCGACATGAACGCGGCGCGGATCATCGCCGCGTTTCGCGACCCAGTGGCCACGAAGAAGAGAAAGGAGCGGCGCGCGGGGGACAGGAGAGGCAAGAGCTAAAAACCCCTTGCGCGAATCCGAACTCCATCCCACTAATACGTAACACGCCCCAACGCACCCGGAGGCCGATGAGCAGCAACACTGACCGACATCGGACAGACCAGTCAGGGACGCCGTCGCTGCACTCGCGACGCGTCCGCTCGGCCACAGGTGCAACGACCACGATGCGCGACACCCCGTGACAGGAACCTCTTCCTGATACGGGGTGTCGTCTTTTCTAGCGAGGTGCAATGCCCGCTCGACAC
>JBKJMP010000012.1:0-5101 GCA_046596395.1 Gemmatimonadaceae bacterium | reverse complement strand
TTGCGCCGTTCCCCTATGAGAAACTCGCGCACGTGCAGTCGTCCACGCGCTTCGGCGGCATGGAGAACGCGTCGGCCATCTTCTACGACGACAAGCTCTTTCCCAACGAGACGCTGAGCGACGGCCTCATCGCACACGAGACCGCGCATCAATGGTTTGGCGACTCAGTCACGGAGCGCGAGTGGGGGCACCTCTGGCTGTCCGAAGGCTTCGCGACGTACTTCGCTGCACTGTGGACGCAGTTCGTGCGCGGTGAGACGGCCTATCGCACCGAGATGGCGGAGATTCGCAAGCAGGTGATGGAAGCGCAGGTCGTCGCCGCGCGGCCCGTGCTCGACACGGCACAGCGCGAATACCTCGAGCTGCTCAATACGAACAGCTACCAGAAGGGCGGCTACATCCTCTACATGCTGCACCAGCAGCTCGGTGACAGCGTCTTCTTCAGTGGGCTTCGCGCCTACTACGCCAAGCACCGGCACAGCACCGCACTGAGCGATGACCTTCGCGTGGAGTTGGAGAAGGCGTCGGGGACGTCGCTCACCGACTTCTTCCGGCAATGGCTCACGGTTCCAGGCGTCGCCGAGCCAAGGATTGGTTGGGCGCGCGATCCTGCGACGGGCGTCGTGACGGTGCTTGTTCTGCAAGAGGGCGAGCGAGGCGCGTACCCATTGGCGCTGCCAATTGTGGTCACGAACGCGGCCGGCATCACTACTCGGCTCACGATCAACGTGCCCGCCATGTCGCGAGCGAGCGTCGCGCTGCCGGGAGCGTACGCGTCGAAGCCGAGAGCGATCGCGTTCGATCCCGAGGAGCGTCTCCTCGCACGGGTGACCAGGCTGTGATACGCGTCGCTGTCGTCGCGCTGTTAACGGCGACCACACTCGGCGCGCAGCTGCCGCCCACGCGAGCGGACTCGCTGCTCGATCAGGGTCGCTGGGGCGAAGCGGAGTCGATGTTCTACCTCCAGTCCGAGCGCGCGCCACGCAACCCGCATTATCGCGCCGCGCTCGGCAGGTTCCTCGGTATGAAGGGCGCAGTGAAGCCGGGCATCGTGCTCATCGAGGAGGCTCGGCAGTTCGGGCTGGATGCGAGCGTCGCGCGGCAACTCATCGCGCCGCTGCGGGCAATCGCCGACACGCGCGAGGGCACCGCGAGCGGTTTCGAGCGGGACACTGTGATGCGCGCCGGCCCGCCGCGCACGTCGTTCGGCCTCTTCAACGTGGCGATGAGCGCACCCGGTCACGAGAGGGATCGCCCGCGTCGCACGAGTGGTGACCGCTGGCTCGAGGTCGTCGATCGGCCCGTGGGATTGGACAGCGTTGCGCCCCCCGCGGCCCTGATCGGGATCGAGTGGTTCGAGTCGTTCGCGCCGTCGTTCAGCGCGACGGACAGCACGCTCACACTCCACGCCAACCGGCGGTCGGCGCTATCGGCGATCGGACGCAGGCATCAGGTGTTGCGCACGCGCGAGGGCATCCGGGTGCTGATGGGCGAGCGACGCGTGCTCCCCCTCGCGGCGGCGCTGCGGGAGATGGCACCGACGTGGTGGCAGCTGGACCTGATGCACGGCTTGCTGGTCGTCAGGTAACCACTACTGACCGTTGCCGGTCACGGCAACCACAGCTGACGCTTGCCGGTCACTGGTCACCGGGTGACCAGCAGTTCTCGGTGCAGTTACCGCCCAATGGAGCCGAGTTCGACGAGTAGACACCGGTCCTGCACCACGTCGATTCCCGCGCGCGCGAACTTCTCGGCCGCGGCCGCGTTGCGGATCCCCTGCTGGAACCACACCGATTTTGGCCGCTTCGCCAGGATGTCGTCCACGTGCGCGTCGATGTCCTTCGGCCGACGGAAGACGTTCACCATGTCCACGTCGCCGGGAATGGCGGCGACGCTGCGATACACCGGTGCGCCAAGGATCTCGGTGACCTCGGGGTAGTAGACGGGCACCGGCACCACCTCCATTCCCGACCGCTTGGCGTACTCGGCGACGTAGTAGGCGGGCTGTCGCGTTTCCGCCGTCTTGATGCCGAGGACGGCGACGCGCTTGGTCTCGCGGAGGATGCGGGCGATGCCGGCGTCGTCCTCGACCAAGTGGGCTTGCCAGTCTGTCATGCGCTTCCGGAGAATGTGTGAAATGGTGAAATGGTGAATTCGAGACTGCGTCGGCGCCGGTTTCCAATTCACCAACTCACCACTACATCAAGCAATTCCAATTCCTCGCCACGGTCGAGCACGGCACTGCGGGCAATTACATTTCATCGCCGTACCTCGCTCGAACGTCCTGGAGATCCATTACATGCGTATGCTCGTACTCGGCGCCGGCCTGCAAGGCTCGGCGTGTGCCTATGATTTGTTGCAGAACCCCGAGGTCACGCAGGTTCGCCTGGCCGACCTGCGGTTCGATCACCTGCCCGCGTTCCTGAAGCCGCTGTCCGGACCGCGACTGATCCCGACCACGCTCGACGTGCGCGATCGCGACGCGGTGCTCGCCTTGATGCACGAGTGCGACGCGGTGATGAGCGCCATTCCCTACTACTTCAACTTCCAGCTGGCCGAGTGCGCGGTGGAAGCGGGCGTCCATTTCTGCGACCTTGGCGGCAACACCGAGATCGTCGAACAGCAGAAGGGACTCGCCTCGCGCGCGCTCGAGAAGGGGGTCACCATCGTTCCAGACTGCGGTGTTGCGCCGGGCATGGTGAACATCCTCGCGCAGCATGGGATCTCGCAGCTCGAGAGCGTCGCGTCAGTACGCATCTACGTGGGGGGATTGCCGCAGCAGCCGGAGCCGCCGCTCAACTACCAGATCGTGTATTCGCTGGAGGGGGTGCTCGACTACTACACGACCCTCTCGTGGGTTGTGCGCAACGGCAAGCGCGAGCAGGTCGTGGCGCTGTCGGAGCGCGAGCCCGTGCAATTCGACGCTCCGGTGGGGACCCTGGAAGCATTTCACACGGCAGGCGGTCTCTCCACGATGGCGGCGCGGTACGAGGGCCAGATCCCAACGATGGAGTACAAGACGCTCCGTTACCCAGGACACGCGGAGATGATGGAGGCCATCCGCGAGCTCGGCCTGCTCGATCTGGATCCGGTGGACGTGAAGGGCACGAAGGTCATCCCGCGCGACGTCTTCGTCAGCGTCGTGGGCCCGAAGCTCACGAAGCTCGCGGGCAAGGACCTGCTCGCGCTGCGCGTGACCGTCGCGGGAATGAAGGAAGGCAAGCCGGCTTCGCGGCAGTTCGACCTCATCGATCGATTCGACGAAGCGAACGGCATCAGCGCGATGATGCGGACGACGGGCTACTCGCTGTCGATCACGGGCCAGATGCAGGTGCGGGGACAGGTGCAGCCCGCGGGAGTCTGGACGCCGGATGAGGGGATGCCGGCAGTCGAGTACCTCGCCGAGCTACGGGCGCGGGGAATCGACGTTCGCGAGACGTCGTTCTAGTAGACTGAGATCCGAACTGAACATTGCACCCGTCGTACACGCCGATAGCTCCTCGGAATCCTCGAGAATCGTCCCGGCACGACCTCAAACGGATCTAACACGATCAGTCGGATAACTGCGTTCAAGAAAATGTATTTGTTCTTGCTTTCAACTCACTCCGCAGTCATCCGCCTGATCCGCTTCATCCGTTGGTGGCAGAAGCCTGTACCTCGTCGAGGATTCTGAGGAGGGTTCCCGGCGTACGACGCGTGCAGCAAGAAACGATGGAGCCTTTCCATCAGCGGACCCAGGACTCATTCTCGAACGAAGTTCGCGATCGTCGCTCCCATCGCATCCATGGCGGCCCTCGCATTCGCCCGATCATTTCCGTTGTAGAGGAACGCGAACGCGACGATCTCGCCGTCCTTCGCCGTCACGTACCCGCCGAGCGCGGCCACGGTATTCGTCGTCCCCGTCTTGGCGTGCAGGTTCCCCTCGGCTGGCGTACCGCGCATGCGCCGGCGCAGCAGCTCCGATTCGCCAGCCACTGGCAGCGAGCCATGGAACGCCGCCGACCATGGACCGCGGTGCGCATAGCTCAACAGCTGGATCATCGAGCGCGGTGTGTAGTAGTCGAGTGTCGAGAGGCCCGAGCCGTCGAACACGCGAATCGTCTGCGGATCGGCGCCGACCTTCTTGCCCATGAAGTCGCGGAGGTTGGCGAGCGCCGTCTCCGCCGTGCCCATGCCGTCCGGCGCGACCGCGCGCGAGGCGCTGCGGTAGACCAGCTCCGCGATGAGGTTGATGCTCTCGCGATTCATCTCCGAGAGAATCTTCGACAGTGGCGCTGACGCAAAGCTCGCCACCTTGGCCGCGGCCGGCGGCGTCTTCGCGGGGCGGATCGTGCCGGACACCGTGATACCGACATTCTGGAGGGCGGCATGCAGCGCGCCGGCGGTGAAGAGCGCCGGATCCTCCACCACGAGCGAGTAGCGGCGTGGCCCGCTCGTCGATCCGATCGTGCCGCTGACGTCGATTCCGCCGTCCGACGCCCGACGCGCGAAGATGCGCCCACCGCCGCCCTTGACCAGGCGCACGTTGCTGCGCAGGGGAATGCTCGTGGTCACGGGCTCGAGGGTCACCTGCGCAACGTTGCCCGCGGGGCTCACAACGACCCAGACGAGATTCTCGTTGAGCGAGAGCGCCGAGATCGGCGCGGCGTACGCTGAGCTCAGGTATGTGGTTTTCCATCCCTCGGGAATGCGCCGATCGTCGAACGCCGTGGCGTCGTACATGAGGTCGCCCGTGACGCGCTTCAGTCCCGTTGCGGCGATCGATGCCGCGAGTGTCGCCATGGGGTGATTGGCGTTCTTGAAGAACCGCGACGACATCGAAGGATCGCCATCGGCGCGCAGGTAGAGGCTGCCGGCGAGCGTGCCATCCGCGCCAACGGCTCCGTCGCGCAGGACATCGGTGGAGAAGGTGTGGTTCGCGCCGAAGCGATCGAGAGCGACGGCCGCGGAGAACAGCTTCATCGTGGAGGCGGGCTGCATCATCTCGCCCGCATTCTGTGCGAAGAGCGTATCCCCACGCGAGAGCGACACGACCATCACGCCGAACTTGCCGCCTCGAATGCGACTGTTCGCCATGAGCGAGAGGTCGTTCGAGAGGGCG
>JBKJMP010000001.1:0-2611 GCA_046596395.1 Gemmatimonadaceae bacterium | reverse complement strand
AGCGTCTTCGCCTGCGCTTCGAGCTCGGAGTTCGAGCGCTTGAGCTCGTCCTGCTGACGCAGGAGCTGCAGAGCCAGTCCAAGGAACTTCAGAGTCAGCAGGACGAGCTCAAGCGCTCGAACTCCGAGCTCGAAGCGCAGGCGAAGACGCTCCGTCAGTCCGAGGAGCTGCTCAAGGAGCAGCAGGAAGAGCTGCAGCAGGTCAACGAGGAACTTGAGGAGAAAGCCTCGCTGCTCGCGGAGCAGAACCAGAAGGTCGAGCAGAAGAACCGCGAGGTAGAGGCGGCGCGCCTCTCCCTCGAGGAGAAGGCCGAGGAGCTCGCCATCAGTGGCAAGTACAAGAGCGAGTTCATGGCGAACATGAGCCATGAGCTGCGGACGCCGCTCAACTCGCTGCTCATCCTCGCGAAGCTCCTCTCCGACAACAAGGAGAAGACGCTCACGCCCAAGCAGGTGGAGTTCGCGCAGACGATCTACTCGTCGGGCACGGACCTGCTCAACCTCATCAACGACATTCTGGACCTGACGAAGGTGGAAGCGGGCAAGATGGAGGTGAATCCGATGGATGTCTCGATCATGGACATCCAGGACTTCACGAAGCGGACGTTCGATGTGGTGGCCCAGCAGAAGGGGCTGAAGTTCGACGTCGAGATTCACGCGGAGGCGCCGAAGAGTATCTACACGGACAGCCAGCGGCTCCAGCAGGTGATCAAGAACCTGTTGTCGAACGCCTTCAAGTTCACCGAGAAGGGCGGGGTGACGCTCACGGTGCGCAAGGCGGAGAAGGGGAAGCGGTTCGCCAGCCGGGTCCTCGACCAGGCCCAGACGGTGATTGCGTTTGCGGTGGCCGACACGGGCATCGGGATCGCGAAGGAGAAGCAGCAGTTGATCTTCGAGGCGTTCCAGCAGGCGGACGGTACGACCAGCCGCAAGTTCGGGGGAACCGGTCTGGGCCTGTCCATCAGCCGGGAAATGGCGCGCCTCCTCGGCGGCGAGATCCGCGTGGAGAGCACGCCGGGGGGCGGGAGCACGTTCACTTTCTTCGTGCCCTTGCGGTACGTGGAGCCGGATGCGCCGAAGGGGGGCGATGAGTCGTCGTCGCGCCGGCGTGACCGGGGCGACGAGTGGGGCGCCGACGGCGGCGTACGGAGCGGTCCGCGCGGACGTCCCGCGTCGGGGCCTGCTCGGCAGAAGAGTACCGCGGAAGCCGGGGGATGGGCGCAGTCGGGAGGGGTGACGACGGTCGATCCACCTCGCGAGCCGGTGGAGGCGATGGTGATGGCGCGCGACTCGCTGCCGAAGCCGGAGGGCTTCGACGACGATCGTGATTCCATCGAGGTCGGCGACCGTGTGCTACTCATCATCGAGAACGACGTCACGTTCTCGAAGGTCCTGCTCGAGATGGCGCGCGAGAAGGGATTCAAGGGATTGTCGGCGCTCGATGGCGATGCGGGGCTCAAGCTCGCGCACGCGTTCGAGCCGGATGCCATCACTCTCGACATCGACATGCCGGGCATGGACGGATGGGCGGTGCTCGATCGCCTCAAGCACCATCCCACCACGCGGCACATTCCGGTGCACATCATCACCGGGATCCGCGAGCGCCAGCAGGGGCTCAAGTCGGGAGCGCTGGCCTACCTCGAGAAGCCGGTGACGAAGGAGGCGCTCGACGAATCCTTCGCGAAGATGACGCAGTTCATCGACTCGTCGGTAAAGCGGCTGCTCGTGGTGGAGGACGACGAGACGCAGCGCGCCGCCATGATCGAGCTCATCCAGCACGAGGACGTCGAGATCACTGCAGTCGGCTCGGCCGAGGATGCGCTGCGCGAGCTGTCCACGAGCCACTTCGACTGCATGGTGCTGGACCTCGGCCTCAACGACATGAACGGGTTCGAGCTGCTGGAGACGGTGAAGGCGAATCCCTCGATGTGGGACCTGCCCATCATCATCTACACGGGCAAGGATCTCTCGCCGGCCGAGGACACCAAGCTCCGCAAGTTCGCGGAGACGATCATCGTGAAGGACGTGAAGTCGCCGGAACGGCTGCTGGACGAGACGGCGTTGTTCCTCCACCGGGTGGAGGCGAAGTTGCCGGAGCAGAAGCGCCGGATGCTCGAGCAGCTGCACAACACCGACGCGGTGTTCACGGGGAAGCGGGTGCTGATCGTGGACGACGACGTGCGCAACATCTTCTCGCTCACCAGCATGCTGGAGGATCACGGCATGCAGGTGTCCTTCGCGGAGAATGGCAGGGATGCCGTCAGCATGCTGCGGGACAAGAAGCAGGAGTTCGACCTCGTGCTGATGGACGTGATGATGCCCGAGATGGACGGCTACGAGACAACGCGGACGATCCGGGAGGTGCCGGCGCTCAAGTCGCTGCCGATCATCGCGCTCACCGCGAAGGCGATGCGCGCGGATCGCGACAAGTGCATCCGGGCGGGGGCATCGGACTACATCGCCAAGCCCGTCGACATGGACAAGCTCCTGTCGCTCCTGCGGGTGTGGCTGGAGAGATGATCCCGTGGGGACGGAGGGAGGTGCCCGTGGGGGCTGAGGACGCGATGAGGGAGCTCTCCGAGCGGCTGGAGGCGCGAGACGGCGTCGGCTGG
>JBKJMP010000669.1:0-3181 GCA_046596395.1 Gemmatimonadaceae bacterium | reverse complement strand
CGGGGCGTGCGCACCGGGGTGTATTTCTGGCCGGGCTCCGAGGCTGCCATCGCCGGCGTGCGTCCCACGTACGTCGCCCGGTACGACGCGAAGGTCCCGAACGCGGCGCGGGTGCATGGCGTCGTCTCGTGGCTGCGAAAGCCGCCATCCGAGCGCCCGCACCTTGCCCTGCTCTACTTCTCCGACATCGACGACAGCACGCACGAGCATGGTCCCGATGGACCGCAGGCCGGCGCTGCCGTCGCGTCGATGGATCGTGTGCTGCGCCAACTGCTCGACAGCATTGGGCGGCTGCCCTATGCCGACAGCGTGAACGTGGTGCTGGTGTCCGACCACGGCATGGTCACGATACCGCGAGAGCAGGTGATCAGCGTGAGCGACCTGCTCGTGCGAGGCGGCGTGGATACGACGCGCATGGAGGTCAGCGACAACGGTGCGACGATGTCGCTCTGGTTCCAGGGCGACACCGCGCGCGTACGCCGCGCACACGCGGTGCTCGCGCGCGACCTGCGCCGCGCAAAGGTCTACCGGCGGCAGGAGACGCCGAAGCGGTGGTACCTGCGCGACAACCCGCGCGGCGGGGACCTGCTGCTCGTTGCGGATGCTGGATTCATCCTAAAGCGGCGGAGCGCCGACAAGGCGCCGAGTCTGGGTGCCCATGGCTATGAGGGGACCGTCCCGGAGATGGGCGGGATCTTCCTCGCGGCGGGCCCCAACGTGCGCAACGTTGGCGTGGTGGCCGCCTTCGATAACGTGCACATCTACCCATTCCTCGCCGCGCTGCTGCGCCTCGACGGCCTTCCTGCCTCAGATGGCGATCCGGCGGTACTTCGAAGCGCCGTGCGGTAGTTGTGACCAGTGCGTTCGGTATCCTTTCGGGATATATTGCGCCGTGAACGCTAGCCCACGTCCGTAGGCGGAAGAGAGCAACAATGTCCCGTGCCGAGATCACGACGCCCGAGGTGCTCGCCGACGAATCCGTCGTCGAGCTGTCGCTGCGTCCGCAGCGTCTCGAAGAGTTCATCGGCCAGCAGAAGGTAAAGGACAACCTTCGCCTCGCCATCGACGCCGCGCTGGCCAGGAACGAACCGCTGGACCACGCGATCTTCTACGGCCCGCCCGGGCTGGGCAAGACGACACTCGGTGAGCTCATCGCGCGCGAGTTGCGCGTGAACATTCGCACAACGTCCGGGCCCGCGCTCGAGAAGCCTGGCGACCTCGTAGGGACGCTGACCAACCTGCGCGCCGGCGACATTCTCTTCATCGACGAGATCCACCGGCTGCGACCGGTGATCGAGGAGTTCCTCTATCCCGCGATGGAGGACTACCGCATCGACATCCGGCTCAGCGAAGGACCCAAGGCGCAGACGATCACGATGCCCATCGAGCGCTTCACGCTCATCGGCGCGACCACGCGCTTCGGCATGCTGACGCCGCCGATGCGCGCCCGCTTCGGCATCGAGCAGCGGCTGAACTACTACTCCCCGGAAGACCTGCAACTCATCGTGCACCGCACGGCCGAGGTGCTGAAGGTGGAAATTCACGAGCTGGGCGCGCGCGAGATCGCGCAGCGGTCGCGTGGCACTCCTCTCGTGGCCAATCGCCTGGTGATCCGCGTGCGCGACTACGCGCAGGCCCGCGCGGATGGCATCATCACCGCGGACGTCGCACGCGCGGCGCTGCTGATGCTCGACGTCGACCAGTTCGGGCTGGACGACATGGACTCGCGCATCCTCAAGGCGATCATCGAGAAGTACGAGGGCGGGCCAGTCGGGTTGAACACGATCTCCGCTGCGATCGGAGAGGACGCCAGCACGCTCGAGGAAGTGTACGAGCCGTTCCTGGTGCAGCAGGGCTTCCTCGCGCGCACACCGCGCGGCCGCGTGGCGACGCCGATGGCGTACCGGCACTTCGGTTATGTGCCGCCGAGCCGCTCGGAGCAGCAAGGACTGTTCTGAGCGCCGGCCTCCTCACCGCCGACTACGAGTTCGTCCTTCCGCCGGAGCTGGTTGCGCAGTTGCCACTCGAGCGGCGCGACGCGAGCCGCCTCATGGTGCTCGACCGCCGCGCCGGGACGATTCGGCACTCAACGTTCGCTGAGCTCCCTGACCTGATGAGCGCCGGCGATCTCCTCGTCGTCAACCGTTCACGCGTCGTGAAGGCCCGGCTGCTCGGCACGCGCGTCGGCTCGGGGGCGCCGGCCGAGATCTTCCTCCTCGCGCCACTCGGCGGCGACGCCTACGAGGCGATGGTCTCGCCCGGCGGAAAGCTCAAGCCAGGCCGCATGGTCGAGATGGCGCCTGGTTTCACCGCGGAGATTCTCAGTATCACGGAGCGCGGAACGCGCGTCGTCCAGCTGCGGTCTGCTACTTCGGTACTCGAGTCGATCGAGGCGCACGGTCACGTGCCGTTGCCGCCCTACATCACGCGTGGGGATGCGGCGGCAGACGTCGAGCGCTATCAGACGGTCTATGCGCGGGAAGCGGGCTCCGTGGCGGCCCCCACTGCGGGACTGCACTTCACCCCGGAGATGCTCGCGGCCATCGAGCGCAAAGGTGTGCGACGCGCGGAGGTGGTGTTGCACGTCGGCGCGGGAACGTTCAAGCCCGTGGAAGCCGACGACCCCGCGCTGCACGCGATGCACGAGGAGCGTTACGTCATCCCGCTCGAGACGGCACGCGCATGGCAGGACACGCGCGCTGCGGGACAGTGCGTGTGGGCCGTCGGCACGACCACGCTCCGCACCCTCGAGAGCGCGCTCGGCACCGGCGGCATCGCCGAGGGCGCTGGCGAGACGAGTATCTTCATCCGTCCGCCATCGACCGTGCGCTCCATCGACGCCCTGGTCACCAACTTCCACCTGCCGCGCTCGACGCTCATCATGCTCGTCGCGGCGTTCGCCGGATACGAGCTCACGATGCGCGCCTATCGAGCGGCGATCGCCGAGCGGTACCGGTTCTACTCCTACGGCGATGCGATGGTGATCACGTGAGCTTCGATTTCACGCTCGACGCGACGTCTGGTTCCGCGCGCGCCGGCCGGTTCGCGACACCACACGGCATCGTGGAGACGCCCGCGTTCATGGCGGTCGGCACGGCGGCGACGGTGAAGGCGCTCGATCCTGACGACCTGCACAAGATGCGCGCGCAGATGATCCTCGCGAACGCATACCACCTGCATC
>JBKJMP010000587.1:0-10406 GCA_046596395.1 Gemmatimonadaceae bacterium | reverse complement strand
AGGGCACGCCCAGCACGGGCACGCCATCACCTCCCATTCCCGCGGAGGTTCGCGGGCGCGTGTCCACGCCGGTCCCCGCTCGCGATCCCATTCCCGTGAGCGGCGTCGTCGTCACGCTCCATCGCGTGGGCTCGGACAGCTCGGGCACAGTGGACTCCGTGCGCACCGGCGCTGATGGGCGGTACGGCATGACGTACACGCGCTTCGGTGACGACGGGGCCATCTACTTCGCCACCGCCATGTATCGCGGCATCGCGTATTTCTCGGCGCCCCTCGCCTCTGCGCGCGTGAGCGGGGAGGATGGCGAGATCACCGTGTACGACACCACGAGCGCGAAGGTAGACTTCCACGTGCAGGGACATCACCTCGTCGTGAGCGCGCCGCGCCCCGATGGTGTGCGCGACGTCGTCGAGGTGTGGGAGCTGTCGAATGACAAGGCCGTGACGGCCGTCGGCCGCGATTCGCTCACGCCCGTCTGGAGTGCGCCCCTTCCACGCGGTGCGATCAACCTCGTCGGTGGTGAAGGCGACGTCTCCCGCAGCTCGATTGCCGACGGCGGGGTGCGCGCGAACCTCGTTGCGGCGTTCGGGCCCGGCGTGAAGCAGCTCAGCTACAGCTACAGCCTGCCGCCGAGTGCCTTCCCGCTCGCGCTTCCTCTCGAGGATCTCACCGGCGTTCTGGAGGTGCTGGTGGAGGAACCGCTCGCTCGCGTCTCTGGCGGATCGCTCGAGCCCACCGACGCGGCGACCACCGGCGGACGCACGTTCAAGCGATTTCTCGGGCAGAACGCGCCGCCGGGCGACACCATTCGCATCGACGTGCCCGCGACGACGGCAACGACGAGGACGCGCGTGCTCGCGGTCGTGGCCGCGGTCATCGCGCTTGCGATGATCGTGGCACTGTTCGTCACGCTGCGCGGTCGGCGCGGTGACGCAACGGCCGTCACGATGCCGGTCCCGCGCGAGGACGAATCGCTCCTCGCGGCGATCGCCGCACTCGACGCCCGTCGCGAACGCGGTGATCCCTCACTCGACGCGGAGACATACGCGGCACAACGCGCCGAGCTCAAGGCGCGACTCGCGCTCGCGCTTGCCGCGCCGAGGCCGCCCCGGTAGATTCGCCTCACAATTCAACGCGAACGGGGATACGGAAGCCGGTGTGATACCGGCGCGGCCCCGCCACTGTAACGGGCAGTTGTACGCGCCCCCTCACAAACGCCACTGACTGCGGTCGGGAAGGCGGGGGAACGCGGCCCGAAGCCAGGAGACGACCTCGTCCGCGCTACGTTCACAGGTCCTCGGGGGAGGATGGTGACGCTACGCGCGCCATCGTTTCTCGGGCTCGCGTCCGTTACGGGCACTCTCCTTCGGCCGGAGGTGCCCGTCGTGCTTTTCCGTCGTTCCGCCCGCGTTGCTGCCACGCTGCTCGTCCTCGGCGCCGCGGCCTGCGAGCCTGATGCCATGCTCGCTCGCTCGCCGATCACCGATGACTTCGGCGATACGCTGGTGGTCGGCACTCCACCCGAGCGGATCGTCTCGCTCAATCCCACGACCACCGAGCTGCTCTTCGCGATCGGCGTCGGCAATCGCGTCGTCGGGCGCACGTCGTACGATTTCTATCCCGCTGAAGTGCTCGCCGTGCCCGATCTCGGCCAGGGGCTGCGGCCCAATGTCGAAGCCGTGCTCGCGACGCGCCCCGACCTTGTGCTCCTCTACGCCAGCGCCGACAACCGCGATGCCGCGCGGCGCCTGAGGGCTGCCGGTGTCCGCACGGCCGCGTACAAGCTCGATCGCATTGCCGACATGGCGCGCGTCACCCGCATCCTCGGCCAACTGACTGGCGATTCGATCGCCGCCGAACGCACGGTGGATTCGGTGCTCGCCACGATCGACCGGGTGAAGGCGCAGACGATCGCGCTTCCACGCGCACGAGTCTTCTGGCACCTCTGGGAGGCGCCGCTCCTCTCGGTGGGCGGCGGCAGCTTCCTCAACGAGCTGATCGAGATCGGCGGCGGGACGAACGTCTTCGGCGATCTCGCACAGCCGTCGCCCGCGGTCACGTTCGAGGAACTCCTGAAGCGCGACCCCGACGTCATTCTCGCCGGCCCCAGGACACGCGCGCGTATCATGGCGGACACACGCTGGCAGACGCTGCGCGCCGTCCGCGACGGGCGCGTCCTCGTGTTCGATACGACCATCGTGAACGGTCCCTCGTCGCGCGTCGGCAGCGGTGCCGTATCGATCGCGCGGCTGCTCCATCCCGACGTGAAGTTCTAGCATGCCGCTCACGCGATGGGCCGCGCTGTGGATCGCGCTCGCGGCGGCGATCGTCGCGGGCGTGATGATCGGCACGCTCCAGCTCTCCTTCACCGACGTGCTGCATGGACTGCTCGGTTCAGGTGAGCCGATGTCCATCGCCGTCGTGCGTACACTGCGGCTTCCACGCGTCCTGCTCGCTGCGCTCGTTGGGGCAGGGCTCGGTGCTGCCGGCGCTGCGCTTCAGGGTGCAACCCGAAACAAGCTTGCGGAGCCCTACCTCCTCGGCGTGTCGGGCGGGGCGGCGGTCGGCGCTGTGCTCGCGACGGCCTTTCACGCTCCAGTCGCGCTCGTGCCCGTCGCCGGTTTCGGCGGCGCGCTCGCTGCCGTGGCGCTCACGCTGCTCGTGGCGCGCGCGTCGGGCGGCCGTGGCGACGCGCGCGTCATCCTCATGGCGGGTGTCGTCGTCGGCGCGTTCGCCAATTCGGTGATCATGGTCGCCCTCGCGAACGCGGATGCCTCAGCCGTGCGCGGCGCCCTCTGGTGGATGATGGGTTCCGTCGCTGAGGCGACGTGGACGCAAGTGTGGATGCTGGCGGGGTTCGTTGCGTTGGGCATCGCCATTCTCGTCGCACTCGGCCGGTCGATCGACGTCCTCGCCCTCGGCGACGACACCGCCGCGGGGCTCGGGGTGGACGTGGGCCGCGTGTCGCTGGGTGTGTACGTCGCGGGTGCGCTGCTCGCCGCCGGAACGGTGAGTGCCGCGGGTCTCGTCGGCTTCGTCGGGCTGCTGGTTCCACATCTCGTGCGTCTCGCCGGCGCGCGAACGCATCGCACGATCATCGGTGCGGCCGCCCTTGCGGGTGCTGGGCTGGTGGTCTGCGCGGACCTGCTCGCGCGCGTCGCGCGTCCGCCCGCCGAGCTGCCGCTGGGTGCGGTGACGGCGCTCATTGGTGTGCCGTTCTTCCTGGCGCTCCTGCGCCGGCTCGCGTGATCGCCTTTCGCGATGTGGTCGTGCGCTACCCGCGTCGTGACGTCGCGGCGCTCGATGGCGTGTCGATCGACGGCGCCGCGGGTGCCATCACCGCCGTGGTCGGTCCCAATGGCAGCGGCAAAAGCACGCTCGTGCGCGCGCTGGTGGGGCAGGTTGCCCTCGCGGGCGGCTCGATCATGGTGGATGGACGCGACACCGCGACAATTGGCCGCCGCGAGCTCGCCACGCGCGTTGCGGTCGTCACGCAGCGCGAAGACGCGGCCTTCCCACTCATGGTCGAGGAATACGTCGCACTCGGCCGCCATCCCCATGTCGGCATGTGGCGAGGCGCGACGCGCGAGGATCGTGCTGCCGTCGAGCGTGCCGGCGAGCTCACCGAGACACGCGCGTTCGCTGGTCGCGCGATCACGGAGCTCTCGGGCGGCGAGTGGCAGCGCGTCCGGCTCGCGCGCGCGCTCGCGCAGGGCGGCAGCACCATCGTGCTCGACGAACCCACGACCTTTCTCGACGTCGGCCACGAGATGGCGATCTTCGAGCTGCTGAGCCGACTCGCCGTCGAAGGGCAGGCGATCCTGCTCGTCAGCCACCAGTTGAATCTTGTCGCCCGCTTCGCGCAGCACATGACGCTGCTGCACCGCGGCCGCGTCGTCGCGGCGGGCAGCCCCGCTGCCGTGATGCAGGGCGCCATTCTCGAGCGCGTATACGAGTGGCCACTCGTCGTCACGCGTGATCCTGCCGTTGGTGCTCCCGCCCTGGTGCCCTTACGCGCTCGCCCTCGCGGCGAGCGCACGTGATACATCCCTCCACTCCCGGAACCATGCTGCGCCGTCCTCTCCTCCGCTCGTCCTCTCGTCCTCTCGTCCTCCTCCTGGCAGCGCCATTCCTCGCCAACGCACAGACCCCGAGTGACACCGCTCGCATCGCACCAATGGTCGTCACGGCGACGCGTTCGCCGCTCGACCGCGATCGCTCGCCGGCGTCCACGACCGTGATCACTGGCGAGCGCCTCCGGCGTGAGGGCATCACCTCGGTGGCTGACGCGCTGCGAAGCGTACCGGGCGTGACCGTTGTGCCAACCGGGTCGTATGGCGGCCTCACCTCGCTCTTCATCCGCGGCGGCGAGAGCAAGTTCACGAAGGTGCTGATCGATGGCATCCCGGTGAACCACGCGGGTGGTGCATTCGATTTCTCGACGCTGAGCACCGACAACCTCGATCGCATCGAGATCGTACGCGGACCGGCGAGCGTCCTGTACGGCTCCGATGCAATGGCCGGCGTGGTGCAGCTCTTCACGCGCGCGGGCAGCGGACGTCCTCGCCTCGACGTGTCAGGGCGCGGTGGGAGCTATGGCAGCTACGACGCCGATGCCGCCGTGCGCGGCGCAACGGGTGCGCTCTCGTACTCGTTCGCCGGAGCCCAGCATGCAACCGACGGCATTCATGCCTTCAACAGCGAGTTCCGTCAGCGCGTCGGCAGTGCGCTCGTGCAGGCGAGGAGCAGGCATGCCGACGCTGCCGTGTCCCTCCGCCATATCGACAACAACGTCCACTACCCGACGAACGGATCGGGCGAGGTGGTGGACAGCAACGCCATGCATCGCGAGGATCGCACGGCCGTGGGGCTCGATGCGGGCTATCGCTTCACTGCCGCGTCGGAGTTGCGTCTCTCACTCGCGTCGCACGACATGCACGGCGTGTCGCTCGACGATCCTGACAGCGCGGGCGACGACCAGGGCTACTACTTCTCCACCGGCGACCGCACGCGCCGCCGCAGTGGCGACGTGCGGCTGAACATCGATCCGCGCGCCGATCTGCGTCTCACCGCGGGGGTGCAGGTCGAGCGCCAATGGCAGGCGAGCGGAACCGAGAGCAACTTCGGACCGAGCGCGTTTACGGCGAGACGTCGCACCACGGGCACCTATGCGCAGCTCCTCTTCGCGCCCCTCGCGCCATGGACGCTGACCCTCGGCGCCCGCCACGAGAACAACGAAACCTTCGGCGATTTCCTCACCTATCGCGCCGCGGGCAGCGTGCAGCTTGCGTCGTCCACCCGCGTGCGCGCGAGTGTCGGATCGGCGTTTCGTGAGCCCACCTTCCTCGAGAGCTACGGCGGCGCCTTCGTCATCGGAAATCCAGCGCTCGAGCCGGAGCATGCCGTGAGCGTGGATGCCGGCGTGGAGCAGGGCATCGGTGATTGGGCGCGCGTTGGGGTGACGTACTTCTCCAGCTCGTTTCGCGACCTCATCGACTACAAGTACTCTGCGAAGGAGCCGAACTACTTCAACGTCGCGCGCACCCGGACCTCTGGCGTGGAGCTCGAGGCACGCGCAGCGTTGCCCGCCGGTTGGAGTGCGGATGCCGCATTCACCTACCTGTCAGCACGCGTCTCCGATCCAGGCACGAGCACGGCTGCGACGGCTATCTTCGCTCCTGGTTCACGATTGCTTCGCCGCCCGATGCACACGGTGCAGGCGTCCGTGAGCTACCGTCGCGCGCGCGGCGGCGCCGAGCTGCGCGCGCACCGCTCGGGTCGCCGCGAGGACACTTACTTCGCGCCGGACTTCACGAGCGCGCGCGTCACGCTGCCGGCATATGTGCGCGCGGACTTCTCGGGCGAGCTGTCGCTCCTCACCGATCCCCGTCGGGCCGTCCACCTGACCCTTCGCGCCGAGAACCTGTTCGACGCCCGCTACACCGACGTGGCGGGATTCAATTACGATTTTGCACGCGCCGACCCGGCATCGTTGGCGCGAACGGGCTACCGCGCTGCGGGGCGTCGAATCCTGACCGGGCTGAAGATCTCCGTACACTAGCTTTCGGCATGGCCCTTCTCGCCACCGACGCGATCGTGCTCCACGCATTCGACTATCTCGAGTCGTCGAAGATCCTGCGCCTCGTCACACGTGACGGCGGCGTGCGGAGCGTGCTCGCGAAGGGGGCGCGCCGTTCCTCGCGGCGCTTTGGGACGGCGCTCGATCTCTTTGCGCAGGGCAGCGCCCAACTCTACGCGAAGCCGGGGCGCGACCTCGACACCCTCAGCGGATTCGACGTCACCCGCTCTCGCCCCGCACTCGGTGAGGACATGGGGCGGTTCGCGGGAGCATCGGCCATCGCGGAGCTCACCCTCCGCTTTGGTCGTGACGCCGCCGACAGCGGCCTGTTCGACGCGGTCACCGATGCGCTGGACGCGCTCGCCGCCGCGCGATCCGACGAGGCGCTGACCGCCACACTCGCGAGCGCGTGGCGTATCGTCGCCGAGCTGGGGTTTGCCCCCGCGGTGGACGTCTGCGGCGAGTGTCACGTCAAGCTCGCCGACGATGCGACGGTGCTGTTCAGCCATCGGGCGGGTGGGGCGCTCTGTCAGCGCTGCGGACGTCTCGCTCCAGCAGGGCGCGTCCTCCCCGCCGACGCGCGCGCCTCACTGCGTCGCTTCCTCGTCGGTGATGCTGGCGTGCCGCTGTCCGACACCGCCACGCGCGCGCACCAACGCCTGCTGCGCGAGTTCCTCGCCGAGCATCTCACGGATGGACGTCCGCTCCGTGCGCTCGAGATGTGGGAGGAGCAGCGGTGGTAGCGAGGATGGACACGTGATCCTGGGCACGGCGGGTCACATCGATCATGGCAAAACCACCCTCGTGCGCGTGCTCACCGGCGTCGATACCGACCGGTTGCCCGAGGAGAAGCGCCGCGGCATCACCATCGACCTCGGCTTCGCGCCCCTGCAGCTCGAGGGGGTGGGGCAGATCGGCGTCGTGGACGTTCCTGGTCACGAGGCATTCGTGCGTACCATGGTGGCGGGTGCAACGGGCATCGACATGGCGCTCGTGGTCGTTGCCGCGGACTCCGGCGTGATGCCGCAGACGCGCGAGCACCTCGCGATCCTCTCGCTGCTCGGCGTGAACGCTGGCGTGGTCGCGCTCACGAAGTGCGATCTCGTGGACGAGGAATGGCTTGCCCTCGTCGAGGATGACGTCCGCACCACGCTCGTTGGTTCATCGCTCGCGGAGGCGGCCATCGTGCCGGTCTCCTCGACTACCGGCGCTGGCGTCGATACACTGCGTGCAGCGCTCGTTGCCGTCGCGCATCGCGTCGGCGCGAGGCCGGGCGCGGACCTCTTTCGCATGCCCGTCGATCGCGCGTTCACGGTGCGCGGCACGGGAACCGTGGTGACCGGGACCATCTGGTCCGGCGACGTCGGCCGCGATGCGACCGTTCGCCTCTACCCCGCCGACGTCGCCGTCCGCGTGCGCGGACTGCACGTGCACGGCAACCCGGTAGACACGGCGCGAGCCGGCGACCGGGCCGCCATTGCACTCGCCGGCGTGGATCTCGACCGGGCGATGCGCGGAGCGGTGTTGGTTCAGGGAGACGGCTGGCGCGCAAGCCGCGTGCTGCGCGCGGACGTGGTGATTCTCCCCGGCGCGCACGCCACCCTCGGTTCACGCACTCGCGTCCGATTTCACCTCGGCACGAACGAGGTCGGCGCGCGGCTGGTGGTTCGCGACGACGAGTTGGAGGCCGGCGCGCAGGTTGGCGCGCGCATCGTGCTCGACGAGGCGATCGTTGCCCGCGCCGGCGACCGGTTCGTCCTTCGGGCAGCGTCGCCCGTCGAGACGATCGGCGGCGGAATCATCACAGACCCGCATGCACCGCTGCGTGCACGGCCCTGGCCCTACGGAATTCTCGATCCCGCGACGCGGCTCGATCTCATGCTCGCCGAAGGTGGGTCGCGTGGCATCGACATCCGGGACCTGAGCATTCGACTCGGCGTACGACCAGACGAGATTGACCGGCTCATCGCAGGCGTCGATGGCTGGCGCGTCGGATCGCGCCTGCTGGCCTCAGCGATTCGGGATCGACTCGTCGCAGCCGCTCGCGGGGTGCTCGATGGCTACCACGCCGAGCATCCGCTGGAGCCGGGGGCACCGCTGCAGTGGCTTCGGTCGAAACTCGACACGTCCGACGAGGTGGCCTCAGCACTCGTCACGCGGTTGGTGAGCGGCGGTGATGCGACTACGGAGAGCGGCGTCGTGAGAAGCACCTCCTTCACGTCACGCCTGACGGCGCGGCAGGAGGAGCTCGCGAGCGCCATCATGGTCCGGTTGGCAGGCGCAGCCGCGGAGCCGCCGTCCGTTGGCGAGCTCGCGGGTGAGCTGCGGGTTGGAGCAGACGAGGTTGCCTCCCTGACCCGGTGGCTTGGCCGGACAGGTCAGCTCATCCCAGTTGAGCCCGATCGCTATTTCACGCCTGTAGCCGTCGATGCTCTGCTCGCCCGGATGCGCGCGGCGATGACCGAAGACCGCGACTATCCACCTACCGAAGTCCGGGACGTCCTGGGCCTCACACGCAAGTTCATGATACCCTTCCTAGAGTATTGCGACCGTGAGGGTTACACGATCCGTACCGCGGCAGGAAGACGCATGGCGCCGGGTCGGATCTCCCCCACCGTCTGAGCACGGTTGCGTAAGTCGCAACGGTTTCTTGACATAGGGGTACTGTAGCCATACTTTTTGGCTCAAGGCAGCATCCTTTATTCACCCGTCACAGGAGTACCATCAGGATCCTGTTTCGTCAGCCGGAGTCCACATGTACCACCGCTGGGCAGCACTTGCTTTTGTGCTCGCCCTTTGTGCAGTTCCGACAGAGGAAGCGGCGGGGCAGCAGTCGAGTTCACCGCCCCGAGAGCGCAAGCAAGGGGTACTCGGGCAAAACTACCCGAACCCGTTCAACCCTGTAACCAGAATTCCCTTCGACATTCCGTGTGGGGATGCTGGCGGCAAGACAGCTGTTGTATCACTGCAGGTCTATAACGTGCTCGCGCAGCTCGTCGCGATTCCACGTCTCGAGGGGGAAGTCGGGCTCATGCGGCCGATGACCAACCTGACTGTTCCATGCGGCAGCTACGTCGCCTTCTGGGATGGAAAGACCTTGAGCGGACGAGAGGCAGCATCGGGAGTGGTCACGTACGTCCTGACCACCAACGGCGAGCGCTCGGCGAAAAAGGCATTCATCGCCAAGTGACCTGCGGGAGGTGTCGTCATGAAGCGCCCGGGCTCAGGCTCGGGCGCTTCGTGCGTCCGCGCCCGCCCGACGGCTGGCACGGCATCGGCTGTTAGCTTCGAAGCACCTCCACGCACGCGACAACCATGATCAATCCAGACCGCCTTACCGTCAAATCCGCCGAGGCACTCAACTCGGCAGTGGCCGAGGCCCGCCAGAACGGCAACCCGCTCGCGTACGACACCCATCTCCTGCTCGTGCTGCTGGCGCAGGAGGAGAGCATCGTCGTTCCAGTCCTCCAGAAGCTCGGCGTGAATGTCTCGGCGCTGCGGGAATCGATGCAGCGCGAGGTCGCGCGCTATCCCAAGCAGAGCGACGCGCAGCCCACCATGGCGCGCGAGCTCACCGCCGTGCTCGACCAGGCCGAGAAGGAGGCGAAGAAGCTCGGCGACGAGTACGTGAGCACGGAGCACCTGCTGCTCGCTCTCTCGGACGCCAAGGGCACCGAAACCAAGACCACCCTCAACGCGCTCGGCTGCACCCACAAGGCGTTGCTCACCGCCATCGAGGCGATTCGCGGCACGCACCGGGTTACCGACCAGACACCGGAAAACCAGTACCAGGCGCTCCAGCGCTACACCCGCGACCTCACCGAGGACGCGCGCCGGGGCAAGCTCGATCCCGTAATCGGCCGCGATGAGGAGATTCGTCGCGTCATCCAGGTGCTCTCGCGTCGCACGAAGAACAATCCGGTGCTCATCGGCGAGCCCGGCGTCGGCAAGACGGCCATCGTCGAAGGGCTCGCCCAGCGCATCATCAATGGCGACATCCCCGAGGGGTTGAAGGGCAAGCGTCTGCTCTCGCTCGACGTCGGCGCCCTCATCGCCGGCGCGAAGTTCCGCGGCGAGTTCGAGGAGCGCCTCAAGGCCGTGCTCAAGGAGCTCACCGAAGGCGATAACCAGTTCATCACCTTCATCGACGAGCTGCACACCATCGTCGGAGCCGGCAAGGCCGAAGGCTCGATGGACGCCGGCCAGATGCTCAAGCCGATGCTCGCGCGCGGTGAGCTCCGCGTCGTCGGCGCCACCACGCTCGACGAGTACCGCAAGCACGTGGAGAAGGATGCCGCGCTCGAGCGCCGGTTCCAGCCGGTCTATG
>JBKJMP010000559.1:0-4673 GCA_046596395.1 Gemmatimonadaceae bacterium | reverse complement strand
TATGTCCTACGCAATCATTCGCACCGGCGGCAAGCAGTTCCGTGTCGAAGCCGGCAAGAAGTACCGTATTCCCTCCGTCGTCGGCGAGGCGGGCGGGTCGATCGAGTTCAACGACGTGCTCCTCGGCAGCGATGGCCAGAACGTCAAGACCGGCATCCCGCTGCTCTCGGGCGCCAAGGTCACTGGCGAGATCATCAAGCACGGACTCGGCGACAAAATCATCGTCTTCAAGATGAAGCGCCGGAAGAACTACGCGAAGAAGCAGGGACATCGGCAGGGCTTCACCGAAGTCCGCATCGACGACATCACTCTCGGCTGACGCGAGGATACAATGGCTCACAAGAAAGGCGTCGGCTCGTCACGCAACGGCCGCGACAGCAACCCGAAGTACCGCGGGATCAAGAAGTTCGGTGGTGAGAAGGTCATCGCCGGCAACATCATCCTGCGCCAGTGCGGCACCGTCTGGCATCCCGGCAAGAACGTCGGGCTCGGCACGGATTTCACGATCTACGCGCTCGTCGATGGCGTCGTGAAGTTCGAGCACAAGAGCAAGCGTCGCCAGAAGGTCAGCGTCTACCCGGCGCTCGAGGCCGCGACCACGGCTGCGTAGCACACGCCATATCACTGCACGAAAGCGCCTTTCCATGCGGAGGGCGCTTTTGCTTTCTCACCCATTCGCGTAACCTTCGCAGAGCGGCGGCGTAGGGAGCCGTCACCACTCCTCGGAGGCACCATGGCCATCTGGAATACGCTCAAGGGCGAGCTCGACAAGGCAGGACGAGCGGCACAGGGCGCCCTCGACGAGGGAAAGCTCCGGCTCGAGTCACACCGCGCCAAGCAGCGCGCGGAAGCCGCGGCTGCCTCGCTCGGCTTCGCCGTCTACCGGGCACGCGTGGGCGGCGGCGACCTGGAACCGGAGCGCTACAGCGTACTCGCGGCGCTGCTCGCGAGCGCCGAGGCTGAGATCGCGCGCCTCGAGAAGGAGATCGCGGAACGCGGGATCAAGGACGAGCCCGCCGCTCCGTAGTAGCGCGCGCCCGATCATGGCAGTGCGAACGTGAGGAGCGTCTGGCTCGCGCCGTGCTGCACGCGCAGCGCTACGTCGCTACCGTCCGCGTTGGTGAGCACGTCGAGCGCCGCGACGTTTCCAATACTCCGCGAGAGGTGTCGGCCGCCGGCTACGCGATCGCCGAGCATCAGGTCGAAGCGCCCGGCGCGCGCGTTGTACGACGCGCCCAGAAGCGGATAGTTGTACTCCTGCGCCTGCGCGCCGATCTCGAGATCGTCCACTTCGAGGATCGTACGCCGGCCAGCGTTTCGCCGCGTGAAGTCGTTGAGCAGCCGGGTCCAGGCGAGCGGCGAGTCAAACGCATCGATGGATGCGGCTGGCAACGCCGCCAACGCGCCGAATACCGGAAGCGGATCGCGCGGCAGCGTTAGCGTCGTGCAGGTGGAGTGGCGGAGCAGCTTCGTGGTGACGCTGCCGAGGAGCGCGCGCGCGACGAATCCGCGCCCGTGTGTGCCGGTCGAGATGAGATCCGCGCCGACGCGCGTCGCATAGGCGATGAGCGCGGGCGCAGCGCGTCCGCGGAGCGTCACCTGACCGACCTGCATGCCATCGGGGACCACGAGCTTCGCGGCGAGCACGGCGAGATGCTGTGTCGCCCAGCGCTCGTATGGCTCCTCGCCCTCGACGGCAAAGGCACCGTCGTCCGTACGGGGCATCACATGCACCAGGTCCACGCGACCATCATCGGCGACCGTCTCGATCGCGGATTGTGCAGCGCGGATCGAGAGATCGCTGAAGTCCACGGCAACGACGGCATACGCGGGCGGAACCACGACGTGGGCGGGGACGGCGAGTACCGGAACGCGGGAGATGCGCGTGAGCTGGAGCGTGGTTTCGTCGCCGAGGATGCGGTCGGCAATGCGGTGCCGCCCGAGCCCCACCACGACCATCGCTGCCCGGCGCTCGATGGCGACGCGCGAGATCGTGTACGCCGGATTGCCGTCGAGCACCGTGATGGAGAGAATGGTGTCGCGGCCAAGCACGCGCTCGACCTGGCGCTCCACATCCGTGCGCTGCAAAGTCCACCGACGCATCGCGTCACTCTCAACGAGGTTGAGCCCGTCCACCGCCACCATGGGTTCCGGCTCCGCAATCGTGAGCAACTCGAGGGTCGCGCCGGTGGCTGCCGCGCGCGCCGCCGCGACGCGCAGCGCGCCGTCGGAACGCTCCGTGGCATCAGTGGCCATCAGGATGATGGCCGCGTTGCGATGCTCGGTGCGGAATTCCGGCTGTGCGACGAGATAGGGGGAGCCTGGGATCGGCACGTTGCGGTCGGTGTCACTGGTCATCATGGAAAATCTCCGGAGGTGTTACGGGTGGCGCGCCGCTCGCTGCCGGCGCGCCACGAGAACGGAAGTACCCAAGGGGCGGAGGCTGCCGGACCAGGCCTGCGCAGCCCCGGTGACGGCGGTGTTCTCGAGAACGTGGTAGTAGCGCGAGCCGGCGCGGTCACCCGCGTACAGCGTGTTGCTGGCCGAGTGTGCCTTGCGGTAGATGGAACCGGCCGTCACGGTGAGGAGTGCGGCAGCCGCGAAGGCGTACAGCAACGGGAGGCGCATGGAGCGATCTCGGTAGCGGGCGGCGGTTATCGTCGCCTGCACTGATGATAGGATCGCTCGCGAACGGCGTCCGTCGGGACAACAACGGAACGTTGCGCGGAGTTTCCTGCGGCCACTGTCGGGAGAGTCCCGACAGGGAGCCTCGCCGTACTGCCGTGGCTCGGGGCGCGGCTACCCGGCGGCGGGTGGCTCGTTCGTGCGTGGGAGCGTGAAACGCACCGTGGTCCCGACCTCTGGTACGCTCTCGATCCAGATCCAGCCGCCGTGCGCCTCCACGATGCCACGTGAGATCGTGAGACCGAGCCCCGCGCCGTGGCGGGAGCCGCCCCGGCCGTTACGACCCCGGTGGAACCGATCGAAGACGTGCGGCAGATGGTCGGGGGCGATGCCGCTGCCGGTATCGGTCACTTCGAACTCGACCTCGCGAGTGCGATCGGTCACCTTGAGCGATACGGTGCCGCCGGATGAAGTGAACTTGATTGCGTTGCCCACCAGGTTCGAGATGAGCTGAACGAACCGGTCCCCGTCCACATCCAGGACGACGGGCGCGGGGGGAAGCTCGGTCTCCAGCGTGATGCCGCCGGCGTCGGCGATCGGACGCAATGCCTCGATGCTACGGGCCACGATGCGCCCAACGTCCTGCTGCGGACTCTGGCTCACGGTCAATCGCCCCCCCTCGAGACGCGTGACGTCGAGGAGGTCCTGGATGAGTGCATCCATCTGCTCGGCGGCCTGGCGAATCACGCCGACGCGCTCGAGCACCGCGCTCACCTCCGTGTCGTCACCCTCGAGGATGCTCTTTGCCAGCATCTTCACCGCATTCGCGGGATTGCGCAGGTCGTGCGAGACGATGCCCATCATGTCGTCGCGCGCCTTCACGGCATCCCGCAATGCGTCCTCCGCACGCTGACGGGCGCTGATATCGCGCAACACCGCGGCGTACACGTTGCGTCCACCGACCTCGATGCGCTGGATCGCCCCCGCGGCGGCGAACTCCTCGCCGGATTTCCGTTGCCCGCTGATCTGCTGGCGCTCGCCCATGAGCCGCGCCCGCCCATGCGCGGCCCCGAATCCCTCCACATGGCCACGATGGCTCGCGCGATAGCGCTCGGGGAGCAGGATGGCGAGATGCTCACCGCCAACTTCGCTCGCCGACCAGCCGAAGATGCGCTCCGCGCCCTCGTTGAAGAAGATGATGCGCTGCTCGTCGTCTACGGCAATCACCGCGTCCGCCGCGATCGCCAGCAAGCCGGAGAAGAGATCTGGCGGTAACTTCCGGTGCATGGACGCATGTTCCGCCGCGGCGGACGAGTTCTTCATCGAGACAAGCTATTCCCGCTCACAAGGGGCGTCCAGCCAAGCCACGGTGTTCCCGCCGCGAGCGCGAGCGCGTAGAATGCGTCTTCGCATTCCTCGCAATCACGCGTCCTGCGTCTCAGGGCAAGTGTTCATGTCCACATCATACGCATGTCCGCCACGCGCCCCGATGTCATTCGCATCATTCTCGCCGACGATCACCTCGTCGTGAGGGCAGGGCTCAAGGCGCTGCTCGGCTCCTCGAAGGACATCGAGGTCGTGGGCGAGGCAACGAACGGGCGCGACGCCGTCGCGCTCGTCGAGCGATTCGCGCCGCACATCGCGGTGCTCGATCTGGACATGCCGCAAATGGACGGCCTTGCAGCGACAAAGGAGATCGTGGCGCGGCACCCTGCGACGCGCGTGCTCATCCTCACCATGCACAGCGAGGACGAGTATCTCGTCTCGCTCCTCGAAGCGGGCGCGGCGGGTTTCCTGGTCAAGAGCGCCGCGGATCGCGAGTTCGCCGATGCGGTGCGTGCCGTTGCAGCCGGCGGACTATACGTCCAGCCCGCTGCATCGATGGCGCTGGCGAGGGCGGTGGCCCGCCGCACCGAGCACGCCGACGAACGCGAGCTCTATCAGCAGCTGAGCGAGCGGGAGCGCGGGGTGCTCGTGCTCGTGGCGAGTGGACACTCGGCGTCGGAGATCGGCGAGAAGCTCTTCATCAGTCCGAAGACCGTCGAGAC
>JBKJMP010000456.1:0-3803 GCA_046596395.1 Gemmatimonadaceae bacterium | reverse complement strand
ATGTGCTGGACGTTCGACCCCATGATCGCGAAGAACGCCCACATCAACCTCAACCTGCTCGGCGCACGCGTGCTCCGGTACGTGCCCGACATGTACGGCACCACGGACAGCCCGCTGCACCACGGCCTTGCGACCGACCGCCTCCTCGTGGCGTGCGACACCGCGCGCCACGAGCCTGTGCTCCGGCCCTCCGGCTACTCCGCGGTGACGCCGATGCTGACGCTCGCACCGCAGGGCGACGACAACGTGCTCACGCCCGATGACATCCGTCCGCACAGCATTCGTATCGAGGTGCCAACGGATTTCCGACGACTCGTCGCAGGCTCACCGGGCGTCGCTACCGGTTGGCACCACGCAGTACGCGCGCACTTCCTGTGGGCACTCAATGCCGGCTACATCGTGACCGGCTTGCAGCGCGACCCGCTCAGCTCGCGCAGCTTCTACATGCTGCAGGCAACCGCATGAGTCGCCTCCGCGTGGATCGCATCACGCTCCGCGAGATCAAGCTCGCGCTCAAGGAGCCGTTCCGCATCTCGTCGGGACTCATGCAGGAGCGCCGCATCGCGATCCTGGAGTTCACCGATCGCGATGGCGCCAGCGTCATGTCCGAGTGCGTCGCCTTCCAGCAGCCGATCTACACGGCGGAGACGATCGACACCGCATGGCTCGCCATCCGCGAATGGCTCGCGCCACGCGTGCTCGGCAAGGTTCTCGACGGACCCGAAGTGGTGCACCGGCTTCTCGACGAGAACATCCGCGGGCACAACATGGCAAAGGCCGCCGTGGAGATGGGTTGCTGGGGGCTCGTTGCCGAGGCGCAGCAGGTCCCGCTCGCGTCGCTGCTCGGCGGCACTCGCGAGCGCGTGCCCACCGGCATCTCGCTCGGCATCCAGTCCGAGCCGGCGGCACTCGTCGCGCGCGCGCAGGCCGCCGTGGCGAATGGGTATCGCAAGATCAAGCTGAAGATCCGCCCCGGCCAGGACGTCGACTACATGCGCGCGGTGCGCGCAGCGCTCGGCGGCTCGATCGACATCATGGCCGACGCGAACTCGGCCTACACACTCGCCGACGCAAAGCACCTCGTACAACTCGACGATTTCGACCTGATCATGCTGGAGCAGCCACTTGGCGACGACGATCTCGTCCGCCACGCCACGCTCCAGCGCATGATGTCCACGCCGATCTGCCTCGACGAATCCATCACGAGCGTAGACCGCGTGGAGGACATGATCGCCCTCGGCAGCGGACGGATCGTGAACATCAAGCCCGGTCGCGTGGGCGGCTTCGCGACATCGAAGGCGATTCACGACGTATGCGCCGCCGCGCAGGTGCCGGTATGGTGCGGTGGCATGCTCGAGAGCGGCATCGGCCGAGCGTACAATGTCGCGCTCGCGTCGCTGCCGAACTTCTCGCTGCCCGGCGACCTGAGTCCGAGCGCGCGCTACTGGCATCGCGACCTCGTCACGCCGGAATGGACGATGGACGCTGAAGGGATGGTCGCAGTTCCGTTCGCAACGCCGGGCATTGGCGTCACCGTCGATCGGGAGTTTCTCGACGCGTGCACGGTGCGAACGGAGGAGTGTTCGTGATGGTCGGTACACGGTTCTTCACTACCAGGAGCTTCATGATGCGAACACACTTGTGCCGGCTCATCGCGCTGCTCGTCCTGCCGCTTCCCCTCCTCGCGCAGCCGGCGGGTGGCGTCATCGTTGGGCAGGTGACGGAGGCGCGCAGCGATCGCGCGGTCAGCGGCGCAACCATCCAGGTCGATGGCACGCGGCTCGGTGCCGTGACCGGCGACGACGGCCGCTACCGCATCGTGGGGGTGCCAAGTGGCAGCCGCGTGGTGAGCGCGCGGCGCATCGGCTTCGCGTCGTCTCGACGCGCCGTCGAGGTACCGGCCACGGGGACGGTCACCGCCAACCTCGAGCTGGCGACGTCCGCCATTTCGCTCGACGAAGTCGTAGTCACTGGCACCGCGGGTGGCGAGATGCGCCGCTCCATCGGCAATGCCGTCACGACCATCAGCGCGCCCGAGGCACAGCAGAAATCGGCGTCGCAGAATCTCAGCAGCTTGATCGGCGCTCGTGCGCCGGGCGTGAGCATCGCGCCAGGTACGGGTCGCATCGGTGCGGGGCCAAGCATCCAGATTCGCGGACGCAGCAGCATCGGCCTCGACAACTCGCCGCTGCTCTATGTGGACGGCGTACGCGTGAACAACGCCACGACCGCCGGCCCGGTGGGCGTAGCGGGTGCGCTCGGCGGCCAGGCATCCAACGTGTCAGGTCGATTGAACGACATCAATCCCGAGGACATCGAGAGCATCGAGATCATCAAGGGTCCTGCGGCCGCCACCATCTACGGCACCGAGGCCGCCAACGGCGTGATCCAGATCATCACGAAGCGCGGCGCGTCGAGCGGCAAGCCTGCCGTGACTGTCCAGATCCAGGACGGCCTCCTCTGGTTCCGTGACGCGGCGGGTCGCGTGCAAACCAACTACGCGCGCAACGCCACGGGGCAGATCGTCGAATGGAACGGCGTCGCCGCCGAGGAGGAGCGTGGCACGCCGCTGTTCAAGACGGGGCAGACGCGGCAGTACAGCAGCTCGCTTTCCGGCGGCCGGGACATCGTGCGGTACTACGCGGGCGGCACTTACCAGAACGACATCGGGGTCGAGCCCAACAACTCGCTGCGTCAGTTCTCCTTCCGTTCGAATCTCACCGTGGCACCCACGGAGAAGGTGGACTTCGGCACGAGCCTCAGCTACGTCAACCTCTCCAGCCACCTGGGCGCAGACGTCGGTGTATCGGCGCTGCTCGGCGCCGTCGCCGGACACCCGGTGTTGTTTCCCGCCGCCCGTGGCCACTTCCCGAACTTTCCGCCCGAAGTCCCGCAGCAGCTGTACGACAACGCGCAGGGCGTGCATCGCTTCACAGGGAGCACCACGCTCAATCATCGCCCAACGGAGTGGTTCAGTCACCGACTGATTGCCGGCATCGACCTCACGAGTGACGACAGCCGGGCCATCGAGCGCTTTGCCACTCCGGATCTCGTGGCGTTCATCGGCGCGACCGCGGGGGCGGGAAGTATCGGCCAGACGCTGCGTCGCAATACGATCGCATCGGTGGATTACGCCGGCTCCGTGAAGTACGACGTCAGTCGTTCGCTCCGGTCGACGACATCCCTTGGCGGGCAGTTCTTCCGCACGGAACTCAATTCCAGCTTCCTTGGTGGACGTGGCTTCCCAGGGCTCGGTGTGGAGACGGTGAGCGCCGTCGCGAATCCTTCGACGGCGACCCAGACGCAGATTCTCAACACCACCATTGGCGCGTACGGCCAGCAGCAGTTCGGCTGGAACGATCGCCTCTTCGTCACGGCCGCGCTGCGCGTGGACAACAACAGCGCGTTCGGCGAGGACTTCAAGTGGGTCACCTATCCCAAGCTGAGCGCCGCGTGGGTCGTGAACGAGGAGGGGTTCTGGCGCGCGAACTCGTACGTCAACAGCCTCAAGCTGCGCGCGGCATACGGTGAGTCCGGCCGGCAGCCGGCAACGTTCAGTGCTCTGCGTACCTACTCGCCCGCGCAGGGCCCGGGTGGAACGAGCGCCGTCACGCCCAATACGATCGGCAACCCCGACCTCAAGCCCGAGCGCGGCGCGGAGACGGAAATTGGCTTCGACGCGCAGTTCTTCGGCCGACTCGGCATCGACCTCACGCGCTTCGCCAAGAGCACGCGCGACGTCATCATCAGCCAGCCCATTGCTCCATCGAGTGGCTTCGCGGGCAGCCAGGTGGCGAACCTCG
>JBKJMP010000178.1:0-2946 GCA_046596395.1 Gemmatimonadaceae bacterium | reverse complement strand
CGGCGAGGACGCACGCACGCTCCTCGGCCGCGAAACGGGGCGCGGACGCCACACGACGATCCAGCGACTGAACCTCACTCCGCTCCAGGCATTCAAGCTCCGCGACTTCGTGCGGTGGAACGCGCTCGAGGAGAACAAGTTCTATCGCTACGACTACTACGTGGACAACTGCTCCACGCGACTGCGGGACGCACTTGATCGCGCACTCGGCGGCACGCTGAAGCAGGCGAAGGACAGCATTGCGACCGGCATCTCGTACCGGCGCGAGAGTGTGCGCGTCACCCCCGAGCCGTACCGCGGCGGCATCGACGTCGCGCTTGGCCGCCCCGCCGACGCGCTGCTGTCCGAGTGGGAATCGTACTTCATCCCGATGCGCCTGCGCGACGGCCTGCGCCTGATGACCGTGACGAACGACGCCGGTGCGCAGGTTCCGCTCGTTGCCGACGAGCAGGTGCTCGCGCTGCCCGCCGGGATGGTTGCTCGCGTGGAGAGCGAGCGAGCACCGCGCCTCGCGTGGTTCTACCTCCCCGTCGGTCTCATTGTCGCTGGAATATTCGCTGCGCTCGGCGCCGCGGCGCGCGGCCGTCCTCGTGGCGCCGCGGCGATTGCACTCGCCATCACGGGATCGGTGTGGTCGCTGGTCTGCGGCGTGCTCGGCGTGATCCTCCTGCTCGCGTGGACCGCCACGAAGCACCAGTTCTGGGCGTACAACGAGAATGCGTTGCTGCTCACACCCTTCTCGCTGGCGCTCGCGGTGCTCGTGCCGCTGAGCATCCTGCGCGCGAGGCATCGCGCCGCGAGCGTGGTCACGACGATCGTCGTCGCGCTCGGCGTGGTTGCCCTGGCGCTCGCGGTATTCCCCGGCGGTCAGGAGAACCGGGCGATCGTGGTGCTGATCCTTCCCGCCCATCTGGCGTTGGCCTGGGCACTGGCAAGGGTCCCGCGTTGACGGAGTCCTGAGCGGGGCACGGGACGTCCCATGCCCTCCGCTGCTACCGTACCGTACAATACGGGCATGCTCATTCGCTCCCTCTGCGCCGCGAGCCTCGTCGCCGCGATCACTGCGCCATTGTCCGTTGCCGGTGCGCAACGAGCTCCGACGCCCCAGATCGACCGCCTCGTTCGTCTCGCCCGCGCTGAGTACTCGGGTGAGCGCGCCCGGGAGCTGGTGGCGTACATGGGCGGGTGGTTTCGCCTCCCGGGCAACACCACGTTCGACGCGAGCCTGGACCGCATCGTCTCGCAGCTCCGCAGCGCAGGCTACGTGCGGGAGGACTCCGCCGCCGCCACGGCGCGTCTCCTCTATCGCATCGAGACGCGCGCCATGCGCGGCCCAGCGTGGGATCCGCTCGATGGATCGCTGACCATCGTTGGTGACGCCGCGCCGCTGTTGCGCTTCGCGACGAACCTCAACATGCTCGCCATCAACTCGTGGTCCACGCCGGACACCGGCGTCGTCGCCGAGTTGGTGGACGTGGGGAAGGGCACACCGGCGGAGCTCGACCGCGCCGCCGTCGCCGGTAAGATCGTTCTCTCCGAAGCCGGCGTCGCGGCGACATTCGCCGAGGCGGTGCAGAAGCGCGGCGCCGTCGGTGTGCTCACGCATCGCATGCCCGCCTACACGAAGCCCGAGATCAACCGCTCGTCGATCCAGTTCTCGTCCATCCCGCTCGACACCGTGCGTCGTGGGTGGGGCATGCCGATCTCCCGCGGCGCATACGACGCGCTTCGCACGGCGCTGGCGGGCGGGCCGGTTCGCGTTCGTGCGATGGTGAAGACGCGAATCTTCCCGTCGGTCGAGCGCACGGTGGTCGCGGAGGTTCGCGGCACTCAGCGCGCGGACGAGCGCTTCGTCTACAGCGCCCATGTGCAGGAGCCCGGAGCGAACGACAACGCGTCCGGCGCGGGCGCGCTCGCCGAAATCGCCCGCGTCCTCGCCGTGCTCTCGAAGAACGGCTCCGTGCAGCCGCGCCGCACCATCACGATGATCTTCGGCAACGAGATCGGCCAGACGCGAAACTTCCTCGCCGACGACTCCGTGCGGACGCGTGGCGTGCGCTGGGGATTGAGCCTCGACATGGTCGGCGAGGACACCAGGAAGACTGGGGGCACCTTCCTGATCGAGAAGATGCCCGACCCGTCGGCCGTGTGGACGCGCGGCGACGAGAAGCATTCCGAGTGGGGCGGCAGCCCGATCAAGAAGGAGGAGATCGTTCCGCACTACTTCAACGACTTCCTGCTCTCGCGCGCCCTCGACCAGGCGGCGACAACCGGCTGGGTCGTCAAGACGAATCCCTTCGAGGGAGGGAGCGATCACACGCCCTTCCTCCAGCACCAGAAGCCGGGTGTGCTCTTCTGGCACTTCACCGACCAGTTCTACCACACCGACGGCGATCGCATCGACAACGTCTCGGCTGAAACGCTGCGGAACGTGGGCATCACCGCCCTGGTGTCGGCGCTCACGCTCACGACGGCGGACGGTGCGGTCGCGCGCGCGATCGTGTCGGAGCTGGAGCGCAGCGCGATCGCTCGGCTCGGTGTGGAGGCCGCCCTCTCGGCCACCGCGCTCGCGTCGGGCGGAAAGGCCGACCTCGAGCGCGAGATCCTCCAGACCTGGGCGGACTACTACCTCGGGGCGCTCGATACCACCCGCGACATCGAGACCGGTGGAGCGTCCCCCGCGACGCTGGTCGCGATTAGCGCTGCGCGGGAGCGTGTCCGCACCGAAGGCGCTCGGCGCGTAGCAGCCATCCGTTGACGCCAATGCACGACGTTCTCGTGGTCGGACTCGGCGCCATGGGAAGCGCCACGTTGTACCATCTCGCATCGCGCGGCGTCCGCGTCGTGGGCGTGGACGCACACATACCTCCCCACGCGCTCGGGTCCACTCACGGACGGTCGCGCATCATCCGCGAGGCTTACTACGAGCACCCGAGCTACGTGCCG
>JBKJMP010000127.1:0-3419 GCA_046596395.1 Gemmatimonadaceae bacterium | reverse complement strand
ACGATACGGTGAACGGAGTGTGGCATCGATGGGTCAGGAACGGGACAGCCGGCCGGGTGGCAGCGAGGCGAATATACCGCCGTTGTGTCGGCTCGTAAGCATCTGTGTGCGACTCGCCGAGGCCCGGCAGGACTGACAAGAGTATGCGTACGAGGCCTGAAGCGGCCGTTCTTGACACCTAGTGTCACCGTGTTGTACCAAGGTGGTAACAACCAGCGCATGTGCCCGCATTCGTCACCACTTCGTTGCCCGGAGCAGCAAATGAGAAGCACCCTCCCTACCGTGCTCTGCTCGGTCCTACTCCTGTGCGCCGCAGCGCCCGCCGATGCACAGCAACGAGGCACGATCAGCGGCATCGTTACGGAGACCTCCACCGGTAGGCCGACCGTGGGTGCCCAGGTGGGAATAGCGGGAACGCAACTCGGCGCCACCACCAGCGCCGATGGGCGCTACACGATCGCCAACGTTCCGGTGGGGAGCCACCGCGTGCAGGTGCGCATGCTCGGCTACGCCGCGATGGAGCGCGCCGTGGCCGTGGCGAGCGGCCAGATCGCGGCGTTGAACTTCGAGCTCTCGAGCCGCGCAGTCGTGCTGGATGAAGTCGTCGCCGTCGGCTACGGAACGCAGCGCCGAGGGAGCCTCACGGGCGCGGTGGACCAGGTTGGGAGCCAGGCACTCGAGAACCGTCCGATGTCCAACCTGACGCAGGGACTGCAGGGCGTGATCCCGAACGTCAACATCCGTCTCCTCGACGGCCGGCCCACGCAGGCGCCGCGCATCAACATCCGCGGCAACACCTCCATCGGGCAGGGCGGAAGTGCACTCGTCCTCATCGACGGAGTGGAGGGTGACCCAAGCCTCGTGAATCCGAACGACGTCGAGTCCATCTCGGTGCTGAAGGACGCCGCGTCCGCGGCAGTCTACGGAGCGCGCGGGGCATTCGGCGTACTGCTCATCACGACGAAGAAGCCAACGCGCGAAGGATTCGCGATCACCTACGAGTCGAAGTACGGCCAGCGCACGCCCACCGTACCGGCCGGGTACGTGACGGACGGGTACACGTACGCGAAGATGTTCAACGAGTCGTTCTTCAACTTCGAGGGCACGTTCCCGCAGAACGTCAACAAGACGCAGACATTCTCGCAGCAGTACCTCGCGGAGTACGAGCGGCGCTCAAAGGACCCGACACTCCCGAAGGTCGCGCTCGACGCGAACGGGCAGTACGTGTACTACGCGAATACTGACTGGTACGGGCTCCTCTACAAGGACAACACGCCGACCGTGGAGCAGAGTCTCTCCGTCTCGCGCAGTACCGACAAGGCGAGCTTGCTCATCTCCGGCCGCTACCTCGACCAGCCCGGTCTCCTCCGCTACAGCTCCGACGATTACCGGATGATGAACTTGCGCGCTGCGGGATCGCTCCAGCTCTATCCCTGGCTGCAGATGAACAACAGCCTCACGGCGTCGAATCGGAAGTACTTCAATCCACTGAACATCGGCGAGGGCGGCGGAATCTGGAGGAACATCGCCGACGAGGGACACAACAGCGCGCCGATGCTGAATGACGACGGCACGCTCACCTGGTCGGGCGCCTACACCGTCGGTGACTACTACTACGGCAAGAACGGCAACAAGCTGAGTCGCAACCTGGTGCGCAACACCACCGGCATGACGGCAACGTTTCTCGAGAACAAGTTCAAGCTGAATGGCGACTTCACCTTCCAGAACACCGCCGACGAGGAGCGGCGCCGGCGTGTCGAGATTCCTTATTCCCGCGCGCCCGGCGTGATCGAGTACCTGGGAACCGCCACCAACGACCTGCGCAACCTGAACGACAAGTCCGTTTACCTCGCGATCAACCTCTACGGCGACTACACGACGCTCTTCCGCGACAAGCACTACGTGAACGTGGTGCTCGGCACCAACTACGAGCAGTCCACCTTCAATCGCCTCGATGTCACGCGGAACGGCCTGATCTTCCCGGACGCGGAAAACATCAACCTCGCGCTGGGGCAGTCGATCACCACCGGCGGCAACTACGAGAAGTGGGCGATCCTTGGCGGCTTCTACCGCCTGAACTACAACTTCGACGAACGCTACCTGCTCGAGGCGAACGGCCGGTACGACGGCTCCTCCAAGTTTCCGACCGACCAACGCTATGCGTTCTTCCCCTCCTTCTCGGCGGGATGGCGCCCGTCACGCGAGTCCTTCTGGAAGATCCCGGAGCGCGTGATCTCCGACCTCAAGATTCGCGGCTCGTACGGCTCGATGGGAAACGGCAACATTGCCGCGTACACCTTCAACGAGCTGTTCAACATCACGAAGTCCACGCGGATCCTGAATGGTATCCAGCCGCAGTTCACGGGTGCGCCGGTGGTGCTGCCCGACGGATTGACGTGGGAAACGGTCACCACCCGCAATCTCGGCGTGGACGTGGAGATGCTCGCTGGCAAGATGAGCTTCACGGGCGACGTGTACTCTCGCCGCACCACGGACATGTACACGATCGGGCGGACGCTGCCCGCCACCTTCGGCGCCACGTCGCCCCGCGGAAACTACGCGGACATGAAGACCAACGGCTGGGAAGCGATGCTCTCGTGGCAGGACCGCTTCAATGTGCGGTCGCGTCCCCTCAACTACAACGTGCGCTTCACGCTCTCCGACTACTCGGCCGAGATTCTCAAGTACAACAACCCGGACAAGTTCCTCACGGATTTCTACGAGGGGCAGAAGATCGGCGAGATCTGGGGATACATCACCGAGGGCTTCTTCAGCTCGGCCGCGGAGATCGCCGCGCATGCAAATCAGAGCCTGTTCCGCTCGCACGCGTCCGGCAAGCTCCAGGTCGGTGACATCATGCTGAAGGACCTGAACGGCGACAACGTCGTCAATCCCGGGAAGAACACCGCGATCGACCCGGGCGACCGCGTGGTCATCGGCAACACCACGCCGCGACACACTTATGGCGTCAGCCTCGGCGCGAACTACGGCAGCGTGTTCGTCTCGAGCTTTTTCCAGGGCGTGCGCAAGCAGGACTGGTACCCGAGCCCGGAGGGTCCCTTCTGGGGGCAGTACAACCGCCCGTACGGCTTGATTCCCAACTGGCACCTCAAGCCTGGCATGATCTGGACGGCCGAGAATCCCGATGCCTTCCTGCCGCGCTATGCGTCGCGACTCTCGAACAATGCGGCCGGCATTCTGCGCGCGCCGCAGTCGAAGTACGTGATGAACGCCGCGTACCTCCGCCTGAAGAACATGCAGGTCGGATACACCCTTCCGCCGCGTCTCTCGTCGCGCATCGGTGCAAATGCCACGCGGCTCTACGTCACGGGAGACAACCTCTGGACGTGGTCGCCGTTGTACAAGTATGCGGACAACATCGACGTCGAAAACGCCACCGCGCCATCGGACCAGTTTGC
>JBKJMP010000066.1:0-4325 GCA_046596395.1 Gemmatimonadaceae bacterium | reverse complement strand
GATCGGTGGTCCCAAGAAGAAGAAGACGCTCGAGCTCGCCACTGGCGTCTCACGCACCACGCCCCTGAACGATAACATCACCGTCTCGGCAACGATCGGCACCGCGGGGGGAAAGATCTCCATTCCGGCCGCCGGCGTGACGTTGACGATCCAGTCCGGATCGCTCTCGCAGACGACGATCATCTCGGTCACGGCGCGAAAGGGCTCGCTAGTCGCCTACGACTTCAAGCCGCACGGTCTCGTCTTCGCCAAGCCGCTGCTCTTCCATCAGCAGCTCAAGGGCACGAATGTCAACGCGATCACGGCGCTCACGCTGACGCTCGGGTACTACGCGGACCCCATTCTCCTCACGAGCACGGGCGCGACGATCTCCGAATCCATCACCGGTACTGTGAGCCAAGGGATCTTTGCATCGACCATCCCGCACTTCTCCGGCTACATGGTGGCGAGCGGCCGTCACGGCGTGATGTCGCCGGCTATCGAGTAATCCGCCAGATGGCGCGGCGCGGAGTGCGCCGAGCTGTCTCCGGGGCGTTCGTCGCGGTATCGACGGACGCCTCTCGCCATTGTATATGATGGACGACTTGGCAACTGTCCTCGCGCCCCAGAATCCACCGCAATGAGCGTCAGGTCTACCGGTCCTGGAACTGGCGACGTCGCCATGAAACCGAGCGCACGGGCATCCGGCGTCGAAGGGGTGCGCGCGCGCGGCGAGGCCGAGGAGCGCCAGGGGCACTGGGAGGAGGCACGCGCCATTTATGAAAGTGCGCTGCACGACGCCTCCCCGAAGACGACGGTAGATGCGGCGCACCTCCTTCGGCTGATCGCCCGAACGCACCGGCAGGACGGCGACTTTTCGGTGGCGGAAGATTGCGCCGAGGTGGCGCTCGCCATCTCCGAGCAGGACAACGACGAGGCCGGACGCGGTCTCGCCATCAACATGCTCGCCACGATCCACTGGAATCAGGGATCACACGACGAGGCCCAGAACCTCTATCTCGAGGCGCGCGCGAGCGCGCTCCGTGTCGGCGACGCACGCCTCTCCTCGATGACCGCCACCAACCTCGGTGCCATCGCGACGGTCCGCGGCGACGACAAGGCAGCGCTCGCGTACTTCGAGTCCGGGTTGTCCGAGGCGCGCGGAGCAGGGCTCGTTGACGAGGCGATCGTGGCGCTCAACAACCTCGGCATGCTCAACACGCAGATGCGCCGGTATCCCGAGGCCGACCGCGCATTCATGGAAGCGCGCGAGATCTGCACCGTCGTGGGCGACCTGAGCAAGCTCACGCGAATCGAGCTGCATCTCGCTCGGCTGCGGATCCAGCAGGGCGACCAGCACGCCGCGCGCGCCGCGTGCGAGCGCTCGCGAACGATTGCGCTCCAGACGGGCGACACGTTCGCGGACGGAGATGCCGAGCACGTCGCGGGCATCATCGCGCGCGCGGAGGGCGACGTCCTCCGGTCAGAGCGGCACTTCCTTCGCGCGGAGCAGATCGCGATCGAGCGGATGGACCTCATCCTTCAAGGCGAGACGGCGAAGGAGCTGGCGGAGCTGTACCGCTGGAATGGCCGAAACAAGGAGACGCTGCAGCGCCTCAACCAGGCGCACCGCCTCTTTCAGCAACTGCGCGCGCGTCGCGAGCTGGCGGACGTGGATCGCCGCACGGCGCTCCTCGAGAGCGACTTCCTCGATGTCGCGCGCAAGTGGGGCGAGTCGATCGAGGCGAAGGACATGTACACGCAGGGGCACTGCGTGCGTGTCGCCGACCTCTCGTGCGCGCTGTGGTCGCGCGTTTCCGCCGGTGACGATACGACGCTCTTCTGGTTCCGCATCGGCGCGCTGCTGCACGACGTGGGCAAGCTGCTCGTGCCGGCCGAGGTGCTCAACAAGCGCGGAAAGTTCAACGAGTCCGAGTGGGAGATGATGAAGCGGCATCCCATGGCGGGGGTGGAGCTGCTGGCAGACGTCGAGTTTCCGTGGGACGTTCGCCCGATCGTCGAAAGCCATCACGAGCGCTGGGACGGAAGCGGGTATCCACACGGCCTCCAGGGTGATGCGATTCCGCTGCCTGCGCGCGTACTTTGCGTGGCAGACGTGTACGATGCGCTCACGTCAACGCGCAGTTACAAGGACGCGCTCAACCACGAAGACGCCATGCGCATCATGCGAATCGATGTCGGCAAGCAGTTCGATCCCGAGCTCTTCGTGGTGTTCGAGGAGATCGTGCGGCGCGGCACGTGGCGCAAGACGCCCGCGCCCGGCGCGATGATGGCCCTGCCCTGAGGCACTGAGCCGTGCGCTGGACACAGCGTCTTCCGGTCCGCGCCGCATTCGTCACCAGCGTTGCAGGTCTCGTCTGCGCGGCCGCGGCCGTCGGGCTCATCTTCGCGCTGTCTGGAGCGCGAACTGCGCCACCGCCGGAATGGCTGATCGCGCTCGGCGCATGCGTCGTCGTCTCCGCGGGAGGTGCGGCGTGGTGGGCCAATCGCCAGGCGCGCACCCTGCGCGGCGCGGTGGAGGCGGCGTCCACGGCGCTCACGGGGCATTCGCGCTCCGCGGCGATGAATTCGGCGAACGAGAGCGCCGGCGTGGCGCACGCGGTGAACGCGCTCGTGCAGCGCGCAGAGCGCAGTTCGCGCGAGATCTCACAGCGCCAGGCATACGCCGCCGTCGGCGATTTCGCGGCGGAGCTCGTGCGCGAGCTGGCGCCATCGGTGCAGGCGGCGCGTTCGTCGATGCGTACGCTGGAGACCAACCTCCACATCGACTCTCCACTCCGGCCCCCGCTCGCGCGTGCGCTGCGAGAGCTCCACACGCTGGCGAATACGCTGCAGGACACGCTTCGCCTGGCGCGCAGCGGACGCCTCGCATCGAACAGGCTGGATCTCTGGCTGCCGCTGCGATCCGCAATAAAGACTGCATCCGCCGACGCGTCGGCACACGGTATCTGGATCGAGCCGCCACCCCACGGCCGCGCACCGATCTGGGTTCATGGCGATCAGGATGCATTGGAGCAACTGTTTCTCAACCTCCTCATCAACAGTGTGCAGGCCACCGAGTCCGGCGGCCGCGTTGACGTCCAGGTACATCTCGCGGAGGATGCGACGGTCGCGATAACCGACTCCGGATGCGGTATTCCGGATGGGGCGCTGGATCGCGTCTTCGAGCCATTCTACTCGACGAAGCCTGAACGCGCGGGACTAGGCCTCGCGATCGCATGGCGCACAGCAGCCGCGCATGGTGGGCGTCTCTCGATCGAGAGCGCGTTGGGACGTGGAACGGCCGTGCAGGTTGCACTGCCGCTCGCGGATTCCGGGAGCGCGTACCTCCTGGAGTAAATAGCTGAGCGGACGCTTTTCATCTAACAGCACCGTGCACCAGCTATCCCAGTGACGCGGCGTACAAAAAACATGCGAGTAGCAACGGGCGCAGACTAAAGCACGAATCTTGATACAGAGTTCGTCGTCCGCACGGCGAGTTGCTGTGCATAAGCCGGCGACGGTCCGTGCGAGACGCGAGTTCTCCCGCTCGATGGCATTCCATCATGACGTCTCCCCATGAACGATGCGAGCCGAGCGACGCTCCTGCGGTGAAGCGCGACATCGCTGCGATCGATGGAATGCTGTTCGGTGGAATCGCTTGCGCCGTACTTGCGGCCGGCGCTGCCACGAGCACGGCGCTGGGCGTGCCCACGACGATAGCGGCAATCGTCAGTGGGCTCCTGCTCATCGGAGCGATCACACTCATGCTGCGCGCGCGTGCGCTCGCCGCGCAACGCATCGAGATGCTCGAAGGGCTCGCGGACTGCGACCCAGCCACGGGGTGCCTCAACCGTCGCGGATTCGCTCGCGCGCTCGACGAGACCCTGAACGAAGCGTCGCACGGAAGTCGCGAGGTGGCGCTCCTGGCGCTCGACCTCGACCACTTCAAGGACATCAACGATCGCTATGGACACAACGTCGGCGACGCGGTGCTGTTCGAGGTCGCCACCACGCTCGTCCAGACCGTCGGTGGCCAAGGCGTCGTCGCACGCCTTGGCGGCGAGGAGTTCTCCGTGCTCTTGCCGTACGCCGACACCGAGAGCGCAGGCGTCATGGCTGAGCGACTTCTTTCCGAAGTACGCTCACACCGGTTGTCCGCCGTGACAGCCGAAGCCTACGTCACGATGAGCATTGGCATCGCCGTGGAGCGAGTCGCCTCCGTTCGCGACGGAGCCGCGCTGCGCGCTCGTGCCGACGAAGCGCTGTACACTGCCAAGCGTGGAGGCAGAAACCGAGTCTGTCTCTGGGCGCCGGGGGTGAGATCCCTCGCCACGCCGGCGGCC
>JBKJMP010000650.1:0-3991 GCA_046596395.1 Gemmatimonadaceae bacterium | reverse complement strand
CCTTCACCACGCCGAGCACCCGGTCGATCATGTTTGGTCCGACGCCGACGCCGATTGCCGCGCCCCCTGCCGTCGTGTTGCTCGACGTCACGAAGGGGTACGTGCCGTGATCGATGTCGAGCAACGAACCCTGCGCACCCTCGAGCAGCACCGCCGCTTTCGACTTGATCGCGCGATGCACCGTAAGACCCACGTCCTCGGCCAACGGCAGCAGGCGGAGGCTGATGCGCTCGAGCTGCGCGACGACTGCCTCGACGTCGATGACCTTGTCCGATCCGTACTTGCCGAGGCGCATCTGCGCATTCTCGGCGCCCTTGGCCACGACCTCGCGCAGGCGTTCGGGGTGGCGGAGGTCGAGCACTCTGACCCCACGGCGGGCGACCTTGTCCTCGTAGGCCGGCCCGATGCCGCGCCCCGTCGTGCCGATCGCCTTGCTCGATGCGCTCTCACCGTCCACGAGCTTGTGGTAGGGCAGCACGAGGTGCGCACGCTCGCTGACGTAGAGACGTCCCTGAACGTCCACTCCCGCCTTGATCAGGCCATCCACTTCATCGAACAGCGTGTCGGGATCGAGCACCACGCCGTTGCCGATCGCGCACCGCACGCCGGGGTGCAGGATGCCGCTGGGGATCTGGTGGAGGACGAACTGGCGGTCGCCGAGGTCCACGGTGTGGCCCGCATTCGCGCCGCCCTGATATCGCACCACCCAGTCGGCGCGCTCGGCCAGCACGTCGACGAGCTTTCCCTTCCCTTCATCGCCCCACTGCGCGCCGACGACGACCACGACACGAGAATCCGGACCGAACATGGCGCTCCCAAGGCGATGGACTTGCCAGACACGCAAAACGCCCCGCGAAGCGCGGGGCGTTTGGTGAATCTATCGGGGGGTCAAGTGAAGTCAAATACGCCTGGTTCGCCTACGGCGGACCGCGATCGGGAACAGGGCACCGAGCCCTATGGCAAGGAGCATCACCGTGGAAGGCTCGGGCACGGCGGAGACGGAATCGACCGTCATGTTCACGCCGGAATAGTCGCCCACGTTCTGGCCAGACGACAGGGTGAACTGGATGACGTCCCCGGTCGTTACCGACGCGCTGAAGCTGAAGGTCGCCGGATTCGCTCTGTCCCACGGATCACCGCTGTAGATGGTACCGGAAGCCTGGTGCACGTTGTTGAGCATCACCGACCAGAAATTATTCCTGCCAGCGTCTCGGAGCATCCACGTGTTGCCGAATACACTCACCATGCCGCTGATGGGGCTCGTCCATGCGACTGCGATGGGGTTGTTCGGATCGTTGTGCCCGTAGACGTCGCCATCCTGCAGGTCGAGGCTCGGTGACTCACTGCCATTGCTCGCTGACCATCCGTAGTAACAGCCACCCCAGATATGCGGTGGGCCGGGAGGACCGAAGCTATCGCAGCCGCGCGTTCCACCAGAGGCGATGCCCCCCGACGTGATGTAGCTCCACGTGGCGTTGGGGTTCGAGGTGTTGCTCCAGTCAGTTCTCAGGTCCCAGGTCTGCGCCACCGCAGGGCTTGCGAACGCGGTTAGCGCGATGAGCGGAGCGATAAGCCTTGAAAGCGGAGTCTCAAGTCGCATGTGCATCCCATATGATCGAGGGTCACCCAGCGACCTCGGCAAGAAGTGCCGCAATTCAGCGCACGAAGCCCTGACAGTGCAGCACGTTCTCTCTCAAGGACTTACGCTGCGAAGCCGAGCAGGCCACCCTCTACGGCAATTGGCCCCAGTGTGGTAAACGAGATACACCTTCGTTGCGACGCCGCCACGGCGACGGACGCCCGTCTGTTTAGACCCACGCCGCAAACAGGATCCACGCGGCCATCGCCATTCCCAGGCCGATCTTCATCGCCGCGGCAACCGCACGCCCGATGAGTGCACCCGTCGCAACCCGCGTTGCTCCTTCACCACCGGTGCCAAGCGACAACTCCGCCACGAACGCGCCGACGAACGCGCCGGCAAACGCACCGATCACCGACCCGATGATCGGAATGGGCACACCCATGATGGCACCGACGACACCGCCGATGATCGCCCCCCAACTGGCCCGTCGCGATCCGCCGTACTTCTTCGTGTACTTCGCCGTGAGCGTGAACTCGATGATCTCCCCGACGATCGCGACCGCCGACAGCACGACGATGGTGAAGACGCCGATCGAGCCCGGTACGAGCGCCATGTACCCAACTGCGGCACCGAGGATGATCCACGTGCCCGGCAACCCGAACGGGATCATGATGAGGCCGAGCACGAGCACGGCGGCGAGCAGCAGTACACTCATGTGGTCAGCGCCTCCGCGGCGCGGGCGAGGATCAGGGCGACATCGTCGATCGCGGTGCCACGCAACGTGGCGAGGGAATCTTTGGAAGTGTGTACCCGGCGAAGCGTGGCCAGGGAGCCGCGGCTCACCGTCACGGCCTGCCACCCATGTCGCGCGAGCGCGCTGGAATCGGTGAGCAACCCAACTGGCATGCGGCGCGGCCGCGCATCTGGCGCGGTGCGCTGCACCGCCGACACGATCGTCATCGGTGCGGAACCGTTGTACATGATCACGAGCGACCCTGCATCGTCCACCCCGTCACAGTTGAGTGCTACTCCGGGAGGCCGGCCCACCGCCCACGCATGCGCGCCTGCCAGCCCCAGCTCCTCCGCACTCGACAAGAGCACGCCGCACGCCACGCTTCTAGGGAGCTGCTCGGCCGCGGCGAGGACGGCAGCCACGCCAGACGCATTGTCCACCGCACCGTTCGAGCGCTCGCCCACGACGCTGGCCAAAGCAGGGAGCGCGCCGATCGATGCGGCAATCAGCGCGCCCCACCAGGGTGTACGCGCCGGCCATCCGCGAAGTGTCATGGCAATCGCGACGGTGGCGAGCACCACCGCGATCGCGAGCAGCGTGACGCCCGCAATGCGGACCGCCGAGGGGATCGGTTGCGACTTGCTGTCGAGGTGCGCCACGAGCCACACGCGCGGTGCGGCCGCGACCCGCGTGGCGACGAGATTAATGCCGCGCGTTCGCAGCCATGGCGTGCGCAACACGCCATGCGCGAGCATCCATCGGGCGAAGATGGTCGTGGCAACGCTGCCGCCCGCGAGTGTCACCGCGGCCGCGAGTGTGCTTCCGCCCGTGAGTGCAATGCCGCCCGCCGCTACGATCGACAATCCCAGCAACCCACCGCCGATCGGCGTGGCATACCGGCCGGGAAACTGCGAGTACTCGAAGGGCTCTTCCCGGGTGACGAAGCCCGCATCCCGCAGGACGCCCGCAGCATACGCGCGCGCCGACGCCTCCCCCGATCCGCCTGCCGGACGCGGCACACGCGCAATCGCCTCCAGATGCCGAACGCCACTGCGCCCGGCGTCGGCGGGGGTCACGCCGTCGCCAGCTCCGCTGCGCGAAAGAGATCCTCGAGCACAGCGCGCGCCGGTGCGGCAAGGGCGCGCAACGGCGGACGCGGTGCGCCACCGACCAACCCGACGCGATCGAGCGCCGCCTTCACGCCCGGCACGCCCATCGCGCCAACGATGCGCGCCGCCATCGGCGTGAGCGCCTCCTGCGCGCGCTTCACGTCCGCGGCATCACCACGCTCGTTCGCACGCCAGACGTCGAAGGCAAAGGTCGGCGCAAAGAGGGATACCGCGAGGATGCCACCATACGCCCCCATGCCGAGCGCCTCGCCCCACAGCACGCCGCTGCCGGTGAGCACACGGAACGTGTCCGTCTGCGACTCCAGGTACTTCGCGAATAGCGTAGCGTCACCCGAGCTGTCCTTCATGCCGACGATGTTCTCGTGCCGACCCAGCGCTGCCACGATCTGCGGTGGCAGCGCGAAGTGCATGTACTTCGGGATCGTGTACAGAAGAATCGGAACGGGACTGGCGTCCGCGATACGCTCGTAGTGCTCGTACAGCGCCTCCGGTGTCATCGCGTCGCCGTAGTAGTGCGGCGCCACCACCAGTGCCCCATCCGCCCCG
>JBKJMP010000395.1:0-3845 GCA_046596395.1 Gemmatimonadaceae bacterium | reverse complement strand
CTCGCCCGCTTCGGCCTCACCCGCGGTGACGTCATGAACGAACGGCCACAGGTCGATGACAGGTGGAAGGCGCTCATGACGTTCGAGATCGATCGCGCCCGGACGCTGTACGCGGCGAGCATTCCCGGTATCCAGATGCTCGCACCCGACTCGCGCCGGTGTGCGTCGGCCTGCGCCATGGGCTACGCCGGTATCCTTTCCGCGATCGAGCGGATCGGATACGACACCTTCAGGGTGCGCGCGAGACCGACCTCGCTGGCGCGCGCCGCGGTGTTATGGGGTGTATGGAAGGGCGAAGCCAATGGCGCACAACCGCTCAACCAGCCTTCGGTGGTTAGGCTCGCGTGAACTCGGCACTCGCCACCCCCACGCGCGATTCGCGCGCGGCCTCGGCGGCGCTACTCGCGCACGGAGCGCTTCTCGTGCTCTCTGGGATCGCGTTTGCCACGTTTCTCGCGCCGCCGCAGGCTGGATGGCTCGCCACGCCAGCAAACCAGCGTGTCGCGTCGGTGATGTTCACTTATGGTGGGCAGATAACAGTAGTTCTCGGTGCGCTGGCGGGCATCTTCCACGCGTCGAGCCGGCTGGGGTGGAGGCTCGCCGCGGCCGTGTTCGCCACTGCGTTCGGTATCTCGCTCGCCGCCGAGCTCGCGGGCACCATCACCGGGTTTCCGTTCGGGCCCTACCTCTACACGACGCAGCTCGGCTACCTGATCGGCGGGCGGGTGCCCTTCAACATCCCGACGTCGTGGTTCTTCATGCTGTACGCGTCGCTGGCTATCTGTGGGCGCATCCTGTCAAGTGCGGACTCGAGCGCCAACAAGTGGCGGTGGGCGCTCGTGGCCAGTCTTACGCTAACGGCGTGGGACGTGTCGATGGACCCGGCAATGGTCGCGACCACGCACTGGCTCTGGCGGCTCCCACCGAGCGCTGACGCCTCGCTGCTCGAGCGGATATTTCTGTCGGACCTGTTCTATGGGATGCCACTGACCAACTGGCTGGGCTGGCTGCTGACGGGCTTCGTGATCGCGCGGGTCCTGCTCGAGTTGGTACCGCCGAGCGTGTGGGCGGCGCGGGTTGCGCCGGCGGGATTGCCGCTGGCACTGTACGCCGTCAATGGCATCTTCCCCATCCTGATCTGCGCGGGTCGCGGGATGTGGTGGGCCGTGATCCTCGGAACGATCGCCATGGCGGTCCCGCTCGGTCTCGCGACGCGTTCGCGTGTGCGGCACGGCCGGACCGCGTCGCACGTCGGGCGCGTCATGACGACGGACTGACCCGGGGTGCGGATCGTCGTCATCGGTAGCGGGTTTGGAGGCCTGGCGTCGGCGATTCGCCTGCTGCAGCAGGGGCACCGGGTCACGATTCTCGAGAAGCGCGACCAGCCCGGTGGGCGCGCGTACGTCTACCGGCAGGACGGCTTCACCTTCGACGGCGGTCCGACGATCATCACCGCGCCGTGGCTGCTGCGCGAGCTCTTCGAGCGCAGCGGGCGGCAGATGTCGAATTACGTGGAGCTCGTGCCGATCGATCCGTACTACAACATCCGGTTCGAGGACGGCTCGGTGTTCCGGTACACCGGTCGCCGCGACGAGGTGATCGAGGAGATCCGGCGATTCGCTCCGTCGGACGTGGACGGCTACCTCCGCTTCGCCGAGGCAACAGAGAAGATTTTCGACGCGGGGATGGCGTTGATCGATACGCCGTTCGACAGGATCGGGGACATGATGCGCGTGTTGCCGGCGCTGGTGAAGCTGCGTGCCGACCGGTCGGTTGCGGCCTTCGTGAATCGGCACATTCGCGATCCGCGCCTGCGACAGGTCTTCAGCTTTCACCCGCTCCTCGTGGGCGGGAATCCGTTTCAGAGCACCTCGATCTATGCACTGATCCACACGCTCGAGCAGCGGTGGGGCGTGTGGTTCGCAATGGGCGGCACCGGCGCACTGGTTCGCGCGCTCGTGCGCCTGTTCGAGGAGCTTGGCGGTGAACTGCGCCTCGACACCGAGGTGCGGGCGATCACCATTGACCCTACGTCCGGACTGGCGAGCGGCGTGGATCTCGCCGACGGGTCGCGTGTGCCGGCCGACGCCGTGGTGAGCAACGGTGACGTGGCGCAGAGCTACATGCAGCTCGTGCCCGCCGCTGCGCGTCGCAAGAACACCGACCGGCGAATGATGGGCCTTCGCTATTCGATGTCGTTGTTCGTGATGTATTTCGGCACCAACCGGCGGTACGACGACGTGGCGCACCACGAGATCCTCATGGGGCCGAGGTACGAGGGGCTGCTGGAGGATATCTTCACGAGGAAGACGCTATCGCGGGATTTCTCGCTGTACCTGCATCGTCCGACGGCGACCGACCCGAGCCTCGCACCGCCGGGGTGCGACAGCTTCTACGCGCTCTCTCCCGTGCCGCACCTCGGCGGCTCCACCGATTGGGAGGCCACCGCGCCTGCCTATCGCGATGCGATCGTGCGCTATCTCGAGGAGCGATACCTGCCCGACCTGTCGCGGCACATCGTGACGGAGCGCGTGATCGACCCCCGCCACTTCCGCGATACACTGAACAGCTATCTGGGTAGCGCGTTCTCGGTGGAACCGATTCTCACGCAGTCGGCTTGGTTCCGGCCACACAACAGGAGCGAGGATATCGCCAACCTGTACTTCGCGGGGGCGGGGACACATCCGGGCGCCGGGTTGCCAGGGGTCCTGAGCTCCGGGAAGATCGTCGCGGAGATGATCGGCCGCGCGGACTAGAAGAACCCGATTCCGGCGCTGCAAGCCCGGCCGTCGGTCCGTTAGCTTTCATCCCATGGACATCCAGATAACGACCAAGAAGAGCGAGGGCGTCGAGCGCCTGCTGGAGATCTCCGTTCCGCTCGCGACCGTACACGATGAGGAAGAGCGGACGGCGCGGAAGTACGCCAGCTCCGTCCGCCTGCCGGGCTTCCGTCCGGGCAAGGCGCCAGCGGCGATGATTCGCAAGCGCTTCAAGGACGCCATCCGGCAGCAGGTGCTGGAAACGCTCGTCCAGGAAGCGTTCAAGGAGGTGATCGAGCGCGAGAAGCTCGACGTCGCCGCTCAGCCGCACATCCACGACGTGAAATTTGACGAGGGGCAGCCGCTGACGTTTGAGCTGCATTTCGAAGTGCGCCCCACGATCGACTTGCAGCGCACCGAAGGCTTCCGCGTGACGCGGGTTGCCAGGCCCGTCACCGACGAGACGGTGTCCGAGCAGATCGAGTCGATGCGCGACCAGAAGGCCTCGTGGGCGCCGGTCGAAGACCAGCCTCGAGAAGGAGACATGGTGCAGGTGCTGCTCGCCACGCCCGAGGGAGATGGCGCCGCGGGCGAGGAGATGCCGGAGGGTCGCCCCTACAACCTCGTGCTCGGTGGCGGTCAGGCGATTCCGGGGGTGGAGGAGCTCGTGATGGAGCTGGCGCCGGGCGCGACGAAGGAACGGCTCGTGAAGTGGCCAGAGGATTTTCCGGACGAGACGCAACGTGGCGTGACGAAGAACGTCCGCGTGACGCTGCAGGAAGTGAAGCGGAAGTCGGCGCCCGCGCTCGACGACGCGTTCGCGCGTGAGGTAGGCGATTTCGATTCACTCGCGCTGCTGCGCGACGCCGTGCGCAAGGATCTGGAAGAGCACTCGACGCGGGATGCCGAGGCGCTCGTCCGCCAGGCGTTGCTTGACCAGGTCGCCGAAGCCAATCCGTTCGACGTGCCGCCGAGCTGGGTCACGCGGATGATCGACGCATACATGAAGGCATATGAGATCCCCGAGGAGCAGCGGGAGACATTCGGAAAGGAGTTCGCAGGCGTCGCCGAGAAGCAGGTGCGTCG
>JBKJMP010000332.1:0-4130 GCA_046596395.1 Gemmatimonadaceae bacterium | reverse complement strand
TGGTTTCGCTCTCCAAGAAGATCCGCGAGCAGGGTGGCGAGCTGCGTCTCGCCAATCTCAACGACGATCTCCGGACGCTGTTCGAGCTCACCAAGCTGGACACGCTGTTCCAGATTTCCGACACTCGCGAACGCGCGTTGTCGAGTTTCTGATCCAGTCCTGATTCCCGCCGGCGCGGCTCGTCACGAGACGGGCCGCGCCGCGTCGTCCGCGGGCGTTCGTCCCCTCGCTCCGTTCTGCCATGGTCGCGTCACAACCGCCCCCGCATCCCGATGCCGGGCTTCGCGTCTCCCTGCACGTGGACATTCCCAGCGACGTCGGATACATCGAGCGCGTCGTTGACCTGGTCCGGCATCCCTGCGCCGAGCTCGCATACAATTCCCACCATCTCGCGCTGAATGTCCCGGTGGCGCTCAGTGAAGCGCTGTCGAATGCCATCCTGCGCGCCAACAACGAGCATCCGGACAAGCGGGTGCGCGTTCGCGCCGTCGTGGATACCATGCGCCTCGTCATCGACATCGCCGACGAGGGTGCGCTGTTCGATCTCGAAGCCAAGACCCGCGACGCCACCGCGCCGGACAATCTCGAGCGCGAGGACGGGCGCGGGCTGTTCCTCATGCGCAAGCTCATGGACGGCGTCGAGCGATTCGACGACACGGGCGGCTCCGGCAACGTCGTTCGGCTCACACTTGCGCGCGCGTGAGCGAACTGAGGGAAGTCCTCGCCGCGTTTCACGAGGCCACCGGCTGTGATGCCGCCGTGTGGCGTCGGGACACGGTGGGCGCGCCCCTCCGGTTCGTCGGCGGCACGAAGGTCGTTCCCGCTCCCGCAGACGGTACCCTCCCCGGTCCCGGCGTAATCGCGGAGCTCGAGACCGAGCACGGACTCCAGCTGACGGTACACGTCGGCGGCACCCGAGCCGCCTGGATCTCGCTCGGCCCGTGTCCGCTCGAGCGCAGTGAGCTCGAGCGCTATCTGAAGTTCCTCCGGCCTGTCATCGCGCAGTTCCTCCAGACGTCGCTCGAAGTGGAGCACGCCGCGAACGAGCTCGCCGAGCGATACGAAGAGACCAATCTCCTCTACTCGATCAGCGAGATCCTGGGACGCACGGTTTCGCTCGAGGAGGGCGCGGCCACCATTCTCCGCGAGGTGAGCGAGACGGTCGGTGCCCATCGAGGCTCGATCCTCGTGCACGATCACCAGACGTCTGCACTGCAGGTGATCGCCCGGATCGGCGGCGAGGGCATCCCCACGGGCCCCATCGCGCTCGACGACGAGGGCAGCGTCAGCGCCCACGTGTTCCGCACGCTGCACTCCGTGATCGTCGAGGACGGCGAGATGGTGTCCGCCGCGGAGCGCGGCTTTCGAAAGGGCGCGATGCTCACCGTCCCGATCCTCTGGTCCACAAAGGAAGGCAGCGACCCGCTCGGCGTCGTGAACTTGTCCGACCGCCGCTCGGGGCAGGCGTTCACCGCGGGCGACCTGAAGCTCGTCACCGCGATCGCGAGCCAGATTGGCGCTGCCATCCAGAATGCGCGCCTGGTCAGGCAGTCCCTCGACCAGCAGCGGCTCCAGCAGGAGATGCAGCTCGCACACGACCTGCAGATGAAGCTCCTGCCGGATGCGACGCATGTGGCACCAGAGGCCACGGTCGCGGCGCGCGTAGTGCCCGCGGAAGACGTCGGCGGCGATTTCTACAACCTGTACCGGCTCTCGCACGAACGGACCGGCGTGATGATCGGCGACGTCTCCGGGCACGGCTACCAGGCCGCGCTGATCATGGCACTCACCATGAGCGCGTCGGCCATTCACGCGCAGGGCACGGACGACCCCGCCGAGATGCTCCGCCGGCTGTACGTGAGCGTGAAGGAAGAGCTGAACACGACAGAGATGTTCGTGAGCGCGCTGTACGCGGTGGTCGATCGCGAGAACGGCGTGCTGCGCTACGGGAACATGGGACATCCGCACGCGTTCGTGATCGGCAAGGACGGCCGCACGGAGCGACTCATGGCCGGCGGCCCACCACTCGGCATGCTCGACGCGGCTCCCGACTCGGAGGCCCGTCCGTGGGACGTGAATGGTGACGTGCTGCTGCTCTTCACCGATGGCATCGCCGACGCGCGCAACGCGGAGGGCAAGCGACTCGACGAGGAGCCTGTGCTCAAGGCGGTGCGCGACCACCGGCACGAAACGCCCGCGCAGATCCAGGAGCGCGTGTTCGAGGTGCTGCATGAATATTCGGGAGACATCGCCCAGCGCGACGACCTGACGCTCGTCATCCTCAAGAGCTGACCCCGATGACGGACGATGGGCCGCGCCACCCAGCGCGTGCTTTCCCCCCGACCCGCAAGAGCCTCGGCCAGCACTTCCTCAATGACCGGCGCATCCTGACGCGTATTGCCGATGCGCTGCGCCTCGAGGGGCACGAGACTGTCGTGGAGATCGGGTCCGGCCGCGGATCCCTGACGGACATTCTCGTCGAGCGCGCCGGCCGCGTCGTGGCGATCGAGTACGACCGCGCGCCCGCCGACCTGCTGCGCGTGCGCTACGCGAAGCGCAGCAACGTCATCATCGCGAACGCAGACGTTCTGGACGTGTCGCTGGGAGAGCTCGCATCGGGACCATACGTCGTCGTGGGAAATGTCCCGTACTACATCACGACGCCCATCCTTTTCCACGGGCTCACGCCGCCCCGCGCCGAGCGATCCGTGTATCTCATCCAGCGCGAGGTGGCCGACCGGCTCACCGCGTCGCCCGGCAGCAAGGAGTACGGCGCGCTGACCGTCAACGTCGCCGCGCTCGCGAGGGCGGAGTCGCTGTTCCGCGTGCCGGCGGGCGCGTTCGTGCCGCCGCCCAAGGTGGAGAGCGCCGTGGTGCGCATCACTCCGCTTGCTGCGCCGCTCGTGACGACGGACGAGGAGCGACCGTTCCGCATGCTGGTGCAGAACGCCTTCGGCATGCGGCGAAAGCAGATGCGCCGCGTGTTGCGCTCACTCTATGCGATCGACGCGGAGGCCGCGGACGTCGTGCTCGATGCGGCGGGCATCGATCCCATGGCACGCCCTGAGACGCTGACGCCTGAGCAGTTCTTGTTGGTGCTACACGCCTTTGGGACGAGAGGACGGGAGGTGGGGACGAGAGGACGAGAGGACGAGAGGATGCCGGGACTACCAGAGGGATCCGCGTAACTACGCGTCGTCCTCTCGTCCTCTCGTCCGCTCGCCCTCTCGTCCCTTGTTCCGCTCCCCTTCCGCCAGCGCGAACGTCAATCCCTCGAGCTCCATCGCCATGTTCACCGTCTTTACCGTGACCTCGGCCGACGGATGCAGCTGGACCGGGGCGAAATTCAGCACCGCCTTGATGCCCGCGCGTGAGATGCGGTCGAGCACCTGTTGCGCCTCGTCCGTCGGGATGGCCAGCACCGCGATCTCGGGCTTCTCGATGGCGACGTCCGCCTCAAAGCGCTGCATGTCCCGGATCTCGATGCCCTCGAGCATTCTGCCGACCTTGTCCGGGTTCTTGTCGTAGGCCGCCACGATCACGAATCCCCGCTGCCGAAAGCCGCGATATTGGGCGAGTGCCGCGCCGATCTTTCCCGCGCCGACGATGACGACCTTCCACTCCTTGCCGAGACCCAGGATGTCGCGAAGGGACGCCGCGAGCTCGGGGACGGCGTACCCCAACCCGCGCTTGCCGAACGACCCGAAGAACGAGAGGTCCTTCCGCACCTGCGCCGACGTTGTGCCCCCGCGCCGGGCAAGCTCCTCACTCGAAACCGTTGCCAGCCCACGCCCCTCGAATTCCTCGAGGAAGCGCAGGTAGATGGAGAGGCGGCGGACCGTCGAATCGGCGATACGTTTCAAGGAGGCGAAGGGCTTGTGAATTGATTCACAAACTAGCGCGTTTTCCAGCCCGCACCAGCGTCACGAAGGTGCCCTCACGCCAACCCCTTATACCGCATAGTCATGCAGGGAGGCGCGCCGCCGCCCATCGGATTATCTTCGGGCATGACAGTGCATGTCACCTCGGAGATCGGCCGGCTGCGGTCCGTCATCGTCCACACCCCCGGCAACGAGCTCCTCGGCGTCACGCCGACGACGCGCGAGGACTATCTGTACGACGATCTTCCC
>JBKJMP010000148.1:0-4638 GCA_046596395.1 Gemmatimonadaceae bacterium | reverse complement strand
CTCGGGCTGCAGCTCGAGCGCGATGTTGCGCAATGCTCAAGGCTTCACGCTCGTGCTCATGAATGCTCCGTCCACGTGCAACTCAGGACACTAAGTATCTACGGCGTCACATCGATCACCACACTCCCCGTGCGGCCATTCGCCGTCGCGTTAATCGTCACCTGCCCCGCACTCACCCCCACGATGTTCGCGAAGTAACCCGGCGGCCCCCCGCCGGCGCCACATCGACGCGCGCGATCGCAGTATTGCTGCTCGCATACGACACCGTTGCACCGGTCGTGATTTGGTTCCCCGCCGCGTCGCACAGGATCGCCTGGAAGAGCAGCGTGTGCGTCACCTGCAGTGAGCTGCGATCGCCATACGTAGAGAGCGGCAGGAGCGCGCCCGCCGTGCGCGTGGTGTCGGCAGGCAGCATGGTGACGCGATCCGCGCACGCTGCTCAGCGATCTCGGCGCACTTTAGGCATCGGGCACGGTAGACCCGAACGTCGAGAGCGGGATCGTATCTCCCGGGAAGCTCGCGAGGAGCGCGCGATCGGATGTCACCAATTTCCTGTCCAGTTGACGCGCGACAGCGATGAACTCGCAATCGTAGGCCGATCGGTTCGAGACGCTCGCGAGTGCGAGGACCTCGCTCGAGACGACGGGATACTCACGGCCGGCGAGTAACTCTTCGGACATTTCCTGGAGGGTAATTGCGTGCCGGAGGGAGAGTTCTCCCTTGCGGACGTAAAGAGCGAGCACATTTCGGAACTCGCTACGCCACAACATCGGCGCTGCCCACTCGGCATCGCGCACCAGTGATGCGCGCGCCGCGGCCGTGTACTGGCCCGGAATCAGGAGATAGGCGGTGACATTCGTATCGACGACGATCATTCCCTATCGGCGGCCGTGTGCCTTCGCGGTGCGCAGCCGCGCTTCGGTCAGTGGCGACACGCGGAGCTTGTTGCGAAGTGCATCGACGCGGGCAAGGAGGGCCTGTGGATCCGGAGGTGCTGCCGCGATCACCTGCTCGAGCGCTACGAGGATTTCACTGTTCAGGCTCCGGCGATGCTCAGCTGCCCGCTGCTTGAGGCGCAGATACAATGAGTCTGGCATTCCCTTGATCGTCAGCGTCGGCATCCGAGGTTTTGATTAGTGTACACAACGGTACCATAATGGAACTTAGCGGAGCGTGCTGCCGCCATCAATGCCGTCTCGAACATGGCATCGGTCGTCATTGGGACGTCCCATTCGAGGTCGGCTTGCCGTACGCCTTCATGAGCAGGTGTCGTTGCCTCGAACCACGGCGGCCACCATACCGACGGCGCGATTCGCGGCGTCGCCCGCCCCCGCGATCGAATCGAGCACCGGCGGGCTTGCGCGTCCCGCCTGTGCGGCGAGGGGGGAGGCGCTCACGAGGAGGAGCGCGCAGGCGGAAAGGGGAATGCGAGTGACGGTGATCATGGCTCGGGCTCGTGGAAAGGCTGATGACGCAGCAACTGCGCACGCTGACGTCGCTGTAACGGCGTTGGAGGGGATGGCAGGGGATCGCATGACGCCCGCGAGACGTTATGTTCCGCACGCCCAACCAATCCCTCACCGAGATCATGATGAGTGAAGCCGAGCCGAATGCGTCGCGCCTCATCGACCGGCGCATCCGCGAACTCGATGATTGGCGGGGCGAGGCCCTCGCCCGGATGCGGGAACTGATCCTGAAGGCGAATCCCGAGATCGTCGAGGACGTGAAGTGGGGCGGCACACCCGTGTGGTTGCACAATGGCATCATCTGCACGGGCGAGTCATACAAGCAGGTGGTGAAGCTCACGTTCGCGAAGGGCGCCGCGCTCTCTGATCCCTCGGGCCTCTTCAATTCCAGCCTCGAAGGCACCACTCGGCGGGCGATCGACATCCGCGAGGGCGAGAAGCCGAATACGCGCGCGTTCACTGCGCTCGTGAAGGCCGCGATCGCCGTGAATGGCGCGAAGGCCAGGAAGAAGTAGGCACCGTTCCCTCAGGAGCTCGCATGAGACTGCTCGTCCTCGGCGCCGGCGGCATCGGCGGATACTTCGGCGGTCGGCTCGCCCAATCAGGCGCGGACGTCACCTTCCTCGTGCGCCCGCGGCGCCGCGCGCAGCTCGAGGCCGACGGTCTCCGCATCCGGAGTCCCGCCGGCGACGCGACCGTGCGCGTGAAGGCAGTCGCTGCCTCGGAGCTCACCGCCGACTACGACGCCGTGCTCCTCACCTGCAAGGCATACGACCTCGACTCGGCGATGGACGCCATCGCGCCAGCGATGGATAGCGGTTGCGCCGTGATCCCGATGCTCAACGGCATGGCGCACCTCGAGCGGCTCGACGCGCGCTTTGGGCGAGCGCGCGTGCTCGGTGGCACCTGCCGCATCGCGGCGCGGCTACATCCTGACGGGCTCGTCGAGCACACGGCGCCGCTTGAGCAACTCGTGTTCGGCGAGCGCGATCGCACGCGGTCCGCGCGCGCGGAGGCGTTCGCGGCGGACCTGGCGCGGACGTCGATCGGGTGGGAGCTGTCCGACGACATCGAGCAGGACATGTGGGAGAAGCTCGTGATGCTCTCGGCGCTCGCGGCGGTAACGTCACTCTTCCGCGGAAGCGTCCGCGAGATCATGGCCGCTCCGGGCGGACGCGAGGCGATCGAGCGGACGCTCGCCGCGAATGTCGAGATCGCGACGCGCGAGGGTCATCCGCCGCGAGAATCAGCGCTCGAGTTTACGCGGAAGGGGATGACGAACAGGGAGGGCAACTGGAAGTCGTCGCTCGCGCAGGACCTCGAGGCGGGCGGGCAGGTCGAGGGAGACCACATCGTGGGGTGGATGCTCGACAAGGCCCGCGCGCACGGTGTGGACGACATGATGCTGTCGCTGGCCTATACGCACATCAAGACGTACGAGCGTCGGAGGGCTGCCGGGGGAGCGGAAAGACGGGTTTGGGGTTGAGAGTCAGGGGTGAAGGGTCTTGGGTCTAAAGCCGGGTTTGGAGTTCGTCGGTTAGGCTGATCAGGCGCGGCGATGACGACGCACGAACCCCGCGAGGCCGAGTAGCCCGGTGGCGAGCAGCATCATGCTCGCGGGCTCCGGCGTGGCGACGACGTTCACGAGCTGGGTGCCGTTGCCGAACGAGTAGGTGATGCCATCGATCGACTGCTGCTGGGCATCGAGGAAGTCGATGTCGGAGATGCCGCCGCCATAGTTTATGTCGGCGCTCGATGCCGGCGTTGCAAAACTGGCCGACTGTCCGATCCCTGCGGTCGAGTTCACGATGATGTTGAAGTCCAGACCAAGCCCGTAAATCGTCTGGTACATGGGGATGATCAGCGTCACGACATCGTCGTACGTGCGCGTCTGAAATGGACCACCGAGCAGCGAGCTGTTGATATAGCCTGATATCACTTGATGTGATGCCCACGCGGTGTGCATGGCCCCACCGAGATTACCGGCGCTGAACGTCAGGCCGCTCGACACGCTCGCCTGGCCGGTGCGTGGATCGGATGCCGTGAGCGTTCCGCCGAACGAGCCTGTGACGCGCGCAAAGCTGGGCGTGAGCGAAGGCGCACTGGTGATGAGAAGCCGGTCCACCCATCGCGACTCCGTCATCGAACCGACGATCAGGCCCGTGCCGTTCGAACCCGTGGCGGCGCCTGGGGTGCTGATGCTCGAATTCACCCATTGGTTGCCAGCGGTATTCGACGCCGCGCTCTGGCCGCTCGTTTCGCTGGTGTAGCACGCAGCGGACGCAGTTCCCACGAACAAAAACTGATAGTAGGAGCCATTCACACACTGCGTCGCCTGATTGGTATATCCCGAGGTGATCATGCCAATGGCGGCCTGCGCGTGCGCGGCCGCGGAGGGAACGAGGGCGGGGAGCACGGCCAGGGCCAGACGGCGCAGGGCCGCGGCGCGGGGTGAGGAAATCGGCATCGGTTTGCGGCGGGAGGACGGGTGGGAGCACTGCATGGCCGAAACACATGTGTGCAAATACGCCTGCTTATAGACACCCCCAATGTCCTTCACCAGTAATCAATTGTCAATATCCGGATTGACGGATGTTTGTCGCTGTGGCCCGGGCGCAGAGTGATGTGGAGGTGCGCGGCGAGCGACTATGGAAGTCGCCCGGAGTACCGGCCGGAGGAGTCGATTACGTTGAGCGTGTCGCCGAGTGCGGCATCGAGCCGGTCCGGGAACACGACGACGTTGACGCCGAACGACGCGCGCACGGATCGGTACTTGATGCCGCAGACGAGTCCTGTGAGGTGCGACGCCAGCGCCAGGAGTTGCGTGGCCGGCATCGGACCGCCGCCAGCGAGATACAGCTTCTGGCCAAGCTCCCAGTCCAGCTTCAACTGAAGGACGGTTACCGTCAGCGCTCGGCGCGTTGCGGCGCTCGTGAGATTCAGCACCCGGCTGACGCGCGACTGCACCGCGATCGTCGTGATCGGGTCGTGGGAGATGGACGACACTGAGCCGCTGCCCGCGAACATTACCGCCCGGAGCTCGGCCGCGGGCGTCGCCGGATCGTGCGACAGGTAGAGTCCCAGCGGACCCCCGGGCGGTGTGTATCGCCGCCCTCCAATCCCGCCCGCGTGGTACAGCGGGTCGGGCGGAGTCCGGGAGTTGAGATGCTTG
>JBKJMP010000015.1:0-2619 GCA_046596395.1 Gemmatimonadaceae bacterium | reverse complement strand
CCATCCCGTTGTCCAGGACGTCGAGCCGGACGTAGGATCCCGGCGCGTCCAGGACCCCCCAGTGCGCAAACTCATCGCGCAGTTCGGCGTTGGTCGTCCTGATGGTGACGCTGGCTGCGGGGCGGCCACGAATGGCATCCCGCGCGTTCACGACGAGGTTGAGGATCACCTGCTCGATCTGCCCGGGATCCGCCAGCACCTGGCCGAGGGCGGGGTTCAGGTCGAGCATGAGTTGTCCATCGTCGCGAAGAAGCAGGCGCAGCATGCGCTCCAGCTCACGCACGCGCGTATTCAGGTCGAGCGCCTCGGGGCGCAGCAGCTGCCGGCGGCTGAATGCGAGCAACTGCGCGGTGAGCGCGGCGGCACGATCAGCGGCCTTGTTGATCTCGCCCAGGAACTCCGCGGCCTCATCCCCCTCGTCGAGCGTCATTTGGAGCAGCGACGAGAACCCCTTGATCGCCGTGAGGAGGTTGTTGAAGTCGTGCGCCACGCCGCCGGCGAGCAGCCCGACCGCCTCCATTTTCTGCGCCATGCGCAGCTGTGCCTCGAGCTTCCGCTGCGCGGTGACGTCGGACATCATCGCGATGACGCCGATGATGTTGCCGGCATTGTCGCGGAATGGCGCGGTGGAAATCTGGACGTCGATCACCACCCCGTCCTTCCGCCGGCGGCGCGCGGGCTGTGCCTTCACCGACTCGCCCGTCTGGTACCGTTCGCGCAGTGCCGCGTACGACTGGCGCTCCTCCTCCGGAATCGTCGGCAGTGGCGCGCCGACGACCTCCGCGGCCGTCCACTGGAACATCGCCTCCGACGCGGGATTCCAGAGCAGCACCTTCATGTCATTGGACACGACCATCACCGCGACGGGCGCCTCGTCGATGACGACACGCAACCGCTCCTCGGTCATGTGCAACTTGCGCTCGGACGCGACCCGTGCCTCCTCGTCCTCGCTCCGCCGCGAGGCATCGCGGAAGTACAGGAGGCATCCATCGTCCAGCGGGGCCACGTCCACCTCGATCCATGCGCCATACGAGCTGCGCGTGGTGAACGACGTCGCGGTCCGTTCCCGTGCCGCCAGCTCCACCGCGAGGCGCCCGGGTGTTTCCGGCGCGTACTGGACGACCTCCCAGATATCCATGCCCACCAACCGCTCGGGCTCCATGCCACGCGCCGCGACGTCCCGCCGGGCCGCCGCGTTCAGGAAGCCGATGCGCATGTCATAGCCGACGAAAATGATTCCGTCCCGCATCTGTTCCACGAGCGGCGCCAGCGCGCGCGCTGCGCCAATCGCCGGGGATGGTCCGTCATCGACGCCCTGAGAGCCCTCCGCTGTTACCATGAAGGTCAGTATCGGCGTTATGGGGTCATTCATGCACTGCAGGGTTGCCCGGAATCGACCCGTCTGCTAACATAGCACTGAACATACATTCGTTCGTCGTGGCGATTTCAAGCAAATTGCGGCCACGTTAATCCCCTGCTAAAGCGCGAGCCCTCACGCCGTCGCGTTTGGGCTCCTTTTCTTGTTGGTATCCGAATGATCGACCGGCCCTCCAGCCCTGAAGCATCGTCCCACCCCTACCTCCAGGCGCTCCGCCGCGGGGTGCTCGTCTACGACGGGGCGATGGGCACCAATATCCAGCGCCACAACCCCACCCCGGAGGATTTTGGCGGGAAGGCGCTCGAAGGCTGCAACGACAACCTCGTCCTCACCCGCCCGGACATTATCCAGTCCATCCACGAGTCGTTCCTGGCCGTGGGCTGCGACGTGGTCGAGACCTGCACCTTCCAGAGCACTCCCCATCGCCTCCGCGAGTGGGGGCTCGAGGACAAGACGCGCGAGCTGAACGTCCAGGCCGCCCGCCTCGCCCGCGCCGCGTGCGACAAGTACTCCACGCCGGAACAGCCACGCTTCGTCGCTGGCTCCATCGGCCCCACCGGCATGCTGCCCTCCAGCAGCGACCCGGCGCTCGGCAACATCACCTTCGCGGCGCTCGCGGAGACGTACTACTGGCAGGCGAAGTATCTGGTCGAAGGCGGCGTAGACGTCCTCCTCGTCGAGACCGCTCAGGACATCCTCGAGGTGAAGGCCGCGCTCACCGGCTTCGAGCGGCTCTTCACCGAGATTGGCCGGCGCGTTCCCGTGCAGGCGCAGATCACGCTCGACACGAGCGGCCGGATGCTCCTCGGCACCGACATCGCGAGCGCGCTCACCACGCTGGAAGCGATGCGCGTGGACGTCATCGGGCTGAACTGCTCGACCGGCCCCGAGCACATGCGCGAGCCGATTCGGTTCCTCACCGAGCACGCGTCGCTGCCCATCTCCGTCATCCCGAACGCTGGTTTGCCGCTCAACACGGGCACAGGTGAGGCGATCTATCCGCTCGAGCCCGTGCCGATGGCCGCGATGCTGCGCGAGTTCGTGCAGGATCATGGGGTGCGCATCGTCGGCGGGTGCTGTGGCACCACGCCCGAGCATCTCGCAGAGATCGTGAAGAGTGTGCGGAGCGCCTCACGTCCATGCGAGTGCACGACGGGCGTGGCGCTCCGCACACTCTTCACGATCTCTGCGAGATGCTCGGGCGTGGTGCCACAGCACCCGCCGACGATGCGCACCCCATG
>JBKJMP010000475.1:0-3521 GCA_046596395.1 Gemmatimonadaceae bacterium | reverse complement strand
GCCACGGCGTCGGTGAACGTGACGGTGGTCGCCGTGCCAACCGCGAGCGTTACGATCGCCCCGCTCGACACGCTGCTGCGCCTCCGCGTGCCCAAGCAACTCGTGGCAACGGCTCGCGATAGTGCCGGCAATGCGCTCGTGCGCCCCTTCACGTACACCACGTCCAATGTGGACATCGCGGTGCTCGACGACTTCGGGCTCGTCACCGCGACCGGTCAGGGTAACGTGACGATCACCGCCATCAGTGGGGGCAAGAGCGCGAGCGTGCGCCTGTTCGTGCCGCCGGATTCGGGACTCTATGTCGCCGTGATCGGCGGCGTTGCGGGGGATCAGGCGACCGCCTCGATCGACATCCCGAATGCCAGCGGACCCACCACCTCGACGGCCGTCATCCCCTCGGATACGGTCACGCGGTTCAACTTCGTGACGGGGAACGGCAACTACCGCGTCCGCGCGAGCACCACGGTGGACGCCGGTCGCGGTCCGGCCGCCCTGCTCGGGTACGCCCTCCTGCTGGGATCGACCCCCGCGAGCGTGCCCGTCACTCTCGGACCACCGAGCACCGTCGTCTCGGTGCCGTTGCGCCCGTACACCGCCACGTTCTTCGCACCGTCGGTGGTTACCGTGAACTCCTCGGTCACGGTGACATGGACGTTCGATGAGACGACGGAGCCCTTCTCCTTCTTCCCGGATCGGGCACCGACGGGCACGCTTTACTACTCGACGACGCCTGGTGCGGACCTGTCCGGCACCGCCGTGGCAGCGGGCGTGCTCCGCGACCTGAGTGGCGTCTCCTCCTTCTCGGCCACATTCACTGCGCCGGCGACGCCGGGGACGATCTACATCCAGGTTGCGGCAGATGGTGCCGTGGCCAAGCTGCTGTTCCCAATTGTCTTCCGCGGACAGGCGTTGCGGGCCATCACGGTGCAGTAAACGGATCACCGACAACGGGTTAGTGCACGCGCAACGACGACGGGTCACGGGTCAGTGCGTGATCCGTCGACCGATATCCGTTGTGCTGTTCCTACCCGTTCTTCGTGATGCGTGATCCGTCGTGCGTGTTCCTACCCGTTCTTCGTGATTCGTGATGCGTGATCGGGCCCGGCAGCGAGGGCAGACCGACACGGTGAACGGATAACCCGACAACGGGTTGGCGCACGCGCAGCGGACGACGGACGACGGGTCCGTGCCGTTGCGTTTTCGGTCTTTCTTCGGTAGATACTCCCCCCGCTCACGATTCTGGGCGCCAACCACCAGCACGGGTGCACCCATGATCTTCGGTATTTCTTCGGTTTTGGCACCGTATCTGCTCTCCTGACCAAGGTGTCTCTCTCCCTTGCCGAGCTCGTTCGGCTCCTTCCTCCACCGGCCCCCGTGGCCCCGGCGCTCCCCACGGGGATCGCGACACTGGACGCGGTGCTCATCGGGGGTGGGCTGCCGAGGGGGCGGTTGACGGAGATCGTGGGGAGCACGGGCAGTGGAAAGACCACCCTCGCCCGGGCGGTGGTGGAAGCCACCGTTGCATCGCACGGATGGGTGGCCTACGTGGACGCGCAACGCACCCTCGACCCGCGCGACTGGGTGCACCTGGGCGACGAGGAGGGGGTGTGGATGATCCGCCCGCACGATGCCACGCGCGCCGCGTGGTGTGCCGACGTCCTGCTGCGGAGCGGTGCGTTCGCACTCGTGGTGCTGGACAGCGCGCCGCAGCTGGCGCGTGCCACGGCGGTGCGGCTCACCCGGCTCGCGCGCGAATCCAATGCCGCGCTGATGGTGCTGGGAGACCGAAGTGGAAGTGGAACGCAGTTGGGGGGAGCGGCGCGGTTGATCGTGGAACGGCGAAAACGAGGACGAGAGGACGAGAGGACGAGGGGACGAGAGGGCCCGATTCACACGATTGGCGTGCGGGTCGAGAAGGGGGGGACGCTTCGGACGGTGGAGGTGAGCTGTGCAATCGTTGTGGCGTGTCGCCTGTGTACGAATCCCGAGGTTCCCGATCGGCGCGGTGTGGCGCGCGGCCCGGTGGGAGGGCTCCGGCACGGCCGCCGGCAGCGCGCAGCTTCTCCTCCCGCTCACGCCCCCGAGCGCGGGGAGCCCATCGTCATTGCCCCCGGGCGAGCCGCCGTCGAACGCACCCGCGCACTGGGATGACATCCCCATCGTGCTGACCGATCCGACGAGCCGGCGCCTGCGCGCGGTGTCCGCGGCTGCGGGGCGTGCAGGGGTGCGCGCTGGCATGCGTCCCCCGGAAGCGCGGGCGCTCTGCGCGGCGCTCCACGAAATCCCCTGGGACGACGTCGCCCTCTCGGCGATGATCACCGAGGTGTCGGCGGCGCTGGTGAGTGCGAGTCCGCAGGTGACACCCGTGGCGGGCGCACCGGGATTGTGGTGGGTGGGCGCGTCTGGCTTCGACAGCCTCGGCGGCGAGCGCGAGCTCGCGCACTCGCTGCTGCGCATCGCGCGGCGCTGGCATCCGCGTCCGCGCGTTGCGGTCGCCGGCTCGTGCGTGGCGGCGCGTGCCGCGACCTGGGCGGGCGCGAGCTTTCAGCAGAAAGCAGGCGACCGCGCCCTCGTGTACATCGTGCCCCCCGAGCGCGACGCGGCGTATCTCGCCCCTGCTCCGCTCACGCTCGTGCCGATGGACGAGGAATTCCGCGCGGCCCTGCACGCCCTCGGGCTCCGCACGGTTGGTTCGCTCGCGGCGCTGCCCGCAGAAGACGTCGAGCGCCGGTGGGGCGAGATCGGCCTGCGTGCGTGGCGTCTCGCGCGCGGTGACGATGCGCGACGTCCCGTGCTCGCGCGCGTGGAAACGCAGCCCGCGGTGGAAGTGGAGCTCACCATTCCCGCCGCAACCATGGAGCCCATCCTGTTCCTCGTGCGTGCCGCGCTCGAGCGCCTCGTGCACGACATGATCGCGCACGGCCGCGCCATCGCCGCGGTGGCCATCACGCTCACGCTCGACGATGCGCGCGGCGCGCTGGTGGACGCGCCCGCCCACACGGTCACGCGCGAGGCCCGCGCCGCGCGGCCGCTCGCCCGCGTGTTGCCCCTCTTCGAACGCTGCCGCGCGCTGCTCGACAGCTGGACGCTCGACGCACCGGTCAGTGCGGTGCGCGTGGCAATCGTCGCGGTGGCGCCACTTTCCGGCGAACAGGGCGACCTGCTCAACACCTCCTGGCGCGATCTCGGCGCCGCCGACGCGGCGCTCGAACGCCTGCGCGCGGAGCTCGGCGCAGGCGCGATCGTCCGTGCGGAAGCCCAGGACACCCATCGACCCGAAAGGGCAGGGATATGGAAAGACTTCGTGTCCGACAGTCCGACTGTCCGACTGTCCGACAGGAGTGCGAGCACACAGCCGTCCCTTGGCGCACGACCTGGCTGTGCAGATCATGACGGTCAGACCAGTCAGTCGACCCGCCGTCAGACGAGCAGCCGCGTAGCGGCGAGCGGGTCGGACTGTCCGACTGTCAGACTCGTGACCAGCGAGCCCGCTCCAATCACAGGCGCCGCGCGCCGCGCGC
>JBKJMP010000379.1:0-2907 GCA_046596395.1 Gemmatimonadaceae bacterium | reverse complement strand
GGGGATACTCGACGCAGGCGGTGTTCCTCGACTACGATCGCGACGACGACCTCGATCTCTTCCTCATCCGCAACTCACCGCGGCCGGTGAGCAGCTTCGGGCTGCGCAACATGCGGAACGTGCGCGACACCAGCGGCGGCAGCGTGCTGTATCGCAACGACGGCAAGCGGTTCACCGACGTGAGTGCGGCAGCGGGCATTCACAGTCCCGAGATCGCGTTTGGCCTGGGCGTGGTCGTGGCCGACTTCAATTCGGACGGGTGGCCGGACATCCACGTGGCGAACGACTTCTTCGAGCGCGACTACCTGTACGTGAACGCGAAGAACGGCACGTTCACCGAGGCGCTCGACACGCAGATGCCGGTGCTGAGCTACTTCTCGATGGGGCTCGACGCCGCGGACCTCGACAACGACGGGTGGCCGGAGATCTACACCACCGACATGCTGCCCGAGGACGAGTACCGCCTCAAGACGACGACGATGTTCGAGGGGTGGGACAGCTACCAGCAGAAGGTGCGGAACGGCTACCACCACCAGTCGATGCGCAACATGCTCCAGCGCAACAACCGCGACGGCACCTTCACGGACGTGGGGCAGATGGCGGGAGTGGCGCGCACGGACTGGAGCTGGAGCGCGCTCATCACCGACATGGACCTCGACGGCTTCAAGGACATCTTCGTGACCAATGGGCTCGCGAAGGACATCACGTCGCAGGACTACGTGTCGTATCTCGCGAACGACGCCACGATGCAGGACGTGACCGCCGGCGGGACCAAGGTGGTGGACTTCCAGCGGCTCACGGCAGCGATGAGCTCCACGCCAATTGCGAACTACGCGTTCCGCAACAAGGGCAACCTCCAGTTCAGCAATGAGGCGACGTCGTGGGGGCTCGACGCGCCGTCGTTCTCGAGCGGCGCCGCCTATGGCGACCTCGATGGCGACGGCGCGCTCGATCTCGTCGTGAACAACGTGAACGCAGAGGCGTCGGTCTACCGGAACAACGCGCGGACACTGCTGCCAGCGCACCGCTACCTGAGCGTGCGGCTCGAAGGGCAAGGGAAGAATCGGTTCGCGGTGGGGGCGCGCGTGACCGTGTACGCGGGCGCGAGCGCGTTCACGCAGGAACAGGCACCCGCGCGCGGATTCCAGTCGAGCGTGGACTACACGCTCGGCTTCGGGCTCGGGACGAGCACGACCATCGATTCGGTGCGCGTGACGTGGCCCGACGGGCGCAGGAGCGTCGAGCAGGGAGTCGCCACGAACGGGACCCTCACGGTCAAGCAGGCCAACGCCACGGCGATGGTCGCCAGTACGAACCCTGCGGCCGCGCCGCTGATGTCGGACGTCACCGAGGCGACCGCGCTCGGCGTGCGCCACCGCGAGAATGCCTTCGTCGATTTCGACCGCGAGCGGCTGATCCCCAAGCTCGTGTCCACCGACGGGCCCTTCATGGCCGTGGGCGACGTGAACGCCGACGGCCTCGACGACGTGTACTTCGGCGGGGCGAAGGAGCAGGCGGGACAGCTGCTCATTCAGCAGCGCGACGGCAAGTTCCAACGGAGCAATCCAGGACTCTTCGAGCAGGACCAGATTTCCGAGGACCTCGGCGCCGCGTTCTTCGACGCCAATCGCGATGGCCACCAGGACCTGTACGTCGTCAGCGGCGGGAGCGAGTACTCGGAGGGCGCCTCGGCGCTTCAGGACCGATTGTACCTGAACGATGGCAAGGGACGCTTCCGCAAGGCGGTGGGCAGCGTGCCCGACGAGAGCGTGAGTGGCTCGCGCGTGGTGGCCGCGGACTTCGACGGCGACGGCGCGGTGGACCTGTTCGTTGGCGGCCGCGTGGTGCCGTGGCGGTACGGACAGGACCCCAAGAGCGCGCTCCTCAGGAACGACGGCAAGGGAAAATTCTCCGACGTGACGGCGAAGGCCGCACCCGGGCTCGAGAACGTTGGCATGGTGACCGACGCGCTGTGGCACGACGTGGATCGCGATGGCCGTGTCGATCTCGTCGTGGTCGGCGAGTGGATGCCGATCGCCGTCTTCCGCAACCTCGGCGGAGGACAGCTCAAGCGCCTGGAGGTGCGGGGGCTCGAGAAGAGCAAGGGGTGGTGGAGCCGCATCGTGCCTGGTGACTTCGACGGCGATGGCCGGGTGGATTTCATCGTGGGCAACCTCGGACTGAACGGCCGCCTGCGCGCCACGGCAACGGAGCCGGCCGAGATGTATGTGAAGGACTTCGACCGGAATGGATCGGTGGAGCAGATCATCACGCAGTTCAATGCGGGCGTGAGTTACCCCCTGGTGCTGCGCGACGAGCTGCTCCGCACGCTGCCCTCACTCAAGCCCCGGTACACGGGCTACAAGGCCTATGCGCGCCAGACGGTGACCGACATCTTCCAGCCGGCGGAACTCGCGGATGCGCAGCGGAAGACGGTGCACACATTCGCGACGTCGATGGTGCGCAACAACGGCGATGGCTCCTATACGCTCGTGCCGCTCCCTGCCGAGGCGCAGCTCGCCCCGATGTTCGGTGCGCTGGCGGCGGACGTTGATGGTGACGGACGCGCGGAGCTCCTGCTCGCCGGCAATTTCGCGGGGTTCAAGCCCGAGATCGGCCGGATGACGTCCAGCCGCGGGCTCGTGCTCCGGGCCGGGAAGGAGGGCTTCGCCGCGCTGGATCCCCAGGCGAGCGGCTTCAGGGTGCCCGGCGAGGCGCGCGACATCCAGCGCATTCGTACCGCCGGTGGAGCCCTGATCGTCGTCACGCGGAACAACGATACCCCACTCGTCTTTCGGCCCGCTCGGCCGCTTAGTCTTGCTCGACAGAGGTAGCGCCATGTACAAGATGCTCCGCACGTTCGCCGTAATCGCTGTCGTCGCCGTTCCCGTGGGGTGCGCACTGGTT
>JBKJMP010000035.1:0-7327 GCA_046596395.1 Gemmatimonadaceae bacterium | reverse complement strand
GGACGTGCGTGATCCCTGCGGTCAGCACGATGAGCGCCGCCGCGGCGACGGCGGGCCGTGCCCACGTGCGCCGAACAGTGGCGCCGGCGCGGGACCTGTGGGCAGGCATCGCCGGCGTCAGCGCCGGCAGCGAGGCCGCCTCGATGCGCATGCCGTTCAGGTCGTCCAGCAGTTGCCGGCACGCCGCGCACGATTCCGCGTGCGCGTCCATGGCGGAGCGAACCACCTCCGGGGCATCCCCCTCGAGATAGTCGGCGACCGCGTGGGTGAATCCGTCGCAATCCAGTGGCATGATCGGTGTCGTCATCGGTTCAATGCCTCCCTCAACAGCATTCTCGCGCGATGCAACTGCGCCTTGGTTGCTCCAGTGGTGACGCCGAGCATCTCGGCGATCTCCTCGTGCTTGTAGCCTTCGACGTCGTGCAGCGTGAAAACCCGGCGTGCTCCCTTCGGCAACTTGTTGATCGCCATCTCCAGGTCCATCCGGTCACCCGGCGTCGCTGGTCGCGACGGAAGGGAGTCGACCGCGCTGCCCTCCTCGTCATCCTCGAATCGCGATCGCTGTCGTCCTTCGGTCTTCCGGTCGTTCAACACCACGTTCACAGTGAGCCGGTGCAGCCAGGTACCGAACGCGCTTTCGCCGCGAAACAGGCTGAGCTTCTCCCACGCCCGCACGAACACGTCCTGCGTCAACTCCTCGGCGCGCGTCCGGTCGTTCACCATCCGGGCGCAGAGCGAGAACACCCGGGTGACATGCTGGCGGTACAGCCGTTCGAAGGCGCGACGATCACCCGCGGCCGCGAGGCCGACGTCCGGGTCGGCAGTGTATGCCGGAGTTGCGAGCGCGTGTTCGGGTAGGGCCACTGCCGTCATCGATCGTCTGGGTCTCCCTTCGTGCACTGAATGGGATACCCGGACTGCTCAGAAGGTTTGAAGATTCGGCGCTCTGGAGTACTCGGTCACGAGGCGTGTGAGCTGGGTCACGTCGTCGATGACGACATCTGCCCCGCTCGCCTCCATTGCACTGCGGGCAAAGGCGCCCCACGTGACCCCCACGGTGCGGACGCCAGCCGCGCGGCCAGACCCTACATCATGGGGTGAATCGCCGAAGAAGATTGTGTCGCCCGGGGCGACCCGGAGCAGGGCGAGTGCGCGCTGCACGGGCTCCGGATGCGGCTTGTGGTTCACGCACGTGTCGCAGCCCACGAGCACGGGGAAGAGGTCCGAGATGCCGACGTGCTCCAGCGCACGGCGCGCGAGCCAGTCGGCCTTGCTGGTGACGATCGCCATCGGATGCCCCGCCGCGGCGAACGCGTGGAGCGCGGGAACGATGCCCTCGTACGCGTGCAACAGCCGGTCGTGGTTGGCGAGCTGGTACTCGCGGTACCGGCCGATGAGGCGCTCCGATTCCTGCTCCTCCGGTGCGTACTCCCGAAAGACCGCAGCCAGGGGACGTCCGATGCCCATCCGCCATTCGTCGTCCGACGGTATCCGTCCCCCAAAACCGACGAACGCATGCCGGGCGGAGCTGAGAATGAGCTCGATCGAGTCCACGAGCGTGCCATCGAGGTCGAACAGGAGGGCAGGGTGCATGGAGGAATGATATGCACGCCGTGGCTGGAGCGCGCGACGCGCCGTACCTTGTCGTCCGGAATCCATCACCCTCTTTCATCGACCCATCCGCTCCTTCAATCCCGTTCGGCTCGCCGGCGCGCTGATCCTCTTCGGCGCACTCCTCTACGTCGGTGCGCGACGCATCGGTCCCGCGCCTGCACTCGGCGGATTTCTCGAGCCCGCGCACGGCGTGTGGGCACTGGCGCGTACCGCAGCCCTGCCGCGCGAGCGCGAAAGTGCGGTGCACCGCCTTCGTGCGCCGGTGCACGTGGTGTACGACGACCGTGCGGTCCCACACATCTACGCCGCGAATGAGGAAGACGCCTATCGCGCGCTCGGCTACGTCGTCGCGCGCGATCGTCTCTTCCAGCTGTATGTGCAGACGCTGGCCGGCAGCGGACGCCTCACGGAGCTCGCAGGTCCGCGTGCCCTCGACCTCGACCGCGAAACCCGGGGCCTGGGCCTGCCTCGCTCCGCGGAGAAGAAACTGTCCGCCAGCGCCGACACCGCGCGCTTCATGCGCTACACGCGCGCGTACGCGGACGGTGTGAACGCATACGTGCAGCAAATGCCGGCGAGCGAATTGCCGCTGGAGTTCCGGCTCACCGGAACGCGGCCGCCGGAGTGGAAGCCGATCGACTCGTACCATCTCTTCAACCGGATGGGGTACACGCTCGCGTACATCGCGTCGGAGAACGATCGTTCCGCGGCAGCGGCGCGTGTTGGAACGGCGGCGGCGGAAGCACTCTTCCCCGACGTCACGCAGATCCAGGAGCCCATCCAGCCCAATGGGCAGTCGGTCGCGCGGTACGACTTCTTCCCCATTCCGGGTCCCTCGGCGGCCGACACCGGCGCGGGGCTGCTCATCGCCGCCACGAACGCCTTCCTCCCATCGCGCAGTCATCGCTCCATCGGCGACGAAGAAGTGCCACGCTCGATGGCGAGCAACAACTGGGCAGTTTCGCCGCGCCGCACCGCGAATGGCCACGCGCTCCTGGCCGGCGATCCGCATCTCGAGCTGTCGCTTCCCTCGATCTGGTACGAGGCGCACATCGTGGTCGCCGGCGTCCTCGACGTCTATGGGGTCACCATCCCAGGCGCTCCGAGCATGGTGATCGGCTTCAATCGTGACGTGGCGTGGACGTTCACGAACACGGGCGCGGACGTCGTGGACTACTACGCCGAAACGGTGGACGACGAGGCGCGCCCGACACGATACAAGGTGGATGGCGCGTGGCGCCCGATCGAGCAGCGGGTGGAACGCTACACGAGCGCGCGCGGCACCACGATCGCCACCGACACGCTGTACTTCACGCACCGCGGCCCCATGCGCCGCGTGCGCGACCGGTGGCTGTCGATGCGCTGGACCGTCCTCGAGGCGGGACGCGAGCCTGAAGCGTTCTACAACGTGGCCCACGCAACCACGGCGGCGGGCGTCGAGGACGCGATGGCCGAGTCGTTCATGGCGCCCGCACAGAACATGCTCGCGGCGGATCGCGGCGGACACATCGCCATTCGCTCGACCGGCCGCTACCCACTCCGGCCCGGTGACGGACGTGGAAGCGTTATTCGCGACGGCAGCGTGAGTGCAAGCGACTGGCGTGGCCAATTGCCGGTCTCCCAGTACCCGCAGTCGTTCGATCCGCCGCAGGGCTTCCTGGCATCTGCCAACCAGCAGCCGATCGATCCTCGCGTGGCCGTGGGGTGGTGGGGCGGCAGCTACGATCCATGGCGTGCGCTGCGCATCAACGCGCTCCTGCGCGCCGATTCGGCCATCACGCCGGAGACGATGCGACGCTTCCAGACGGATCCGGGGAGCGCGCGCGCCGAACTGTTCGTGCCATCGTTCCTGCATGCGGCGCAGACCGTGATTGCCTCTGGCAGCAGTGGAGTGGACGTGAAGGCGCTGGCGGAAGCGCGTGCGCTGCTCATCGAGTGGGACAAGCGCTACACGAAGGACAACCGCCGCGCGGCGCTGTTCGAAGAGGCGATGCGCGAGCTCGTTCGTCGGACGTGGGATGAGCTCTCCGTCGATTCGTCGGGTGGCCGCCGAGTCGCAACGCCGCCGACGGCCACGCTCGCGTCGCTGATGGCGGATCCGAACAGCGTGTGGTGGGACGACCGCGTGACGACATCGTACGTCGAGCGGCGTGATGACATCCTCGCCGCGAGCCTGGCCGCCGCCTTCCAGATCCTGCGGAAGCGTCACGGCGACCCGAACGGGAATGGCTGGCGTTGGGATGGCATCCGGCACGCGAACGTGAATCACCTGCTGCGGCTTCCCGCACTCTCGGCGCTCGCACTCCCGGTGCAGAGTGGGCCCGGCACCTTGAGCCCATCGACTGGAAACGGGACGCACAGCGCGAGCTGGCGAATGGTCGTCGAGCTCGGTCCGGAGATGAAGGCGTGGACAACGTATCCGGGGGGACAGTCGGGCAATCCCGTGAGCGCACGCTACCGTGACCGGATACCGCTCTGGGTGAACGGAGAGCTGGAGGCCGTGCGCTTGCCGCGCGACCGCAACGCCCTCGACCCCAAGCATCGGACCGCCGAGCTCACCCTCGTTCCAGCTCCCTGACATGATCCTGCATTTGCTCGTCGCAATCGCGACCGCTGGACTCACGTGGCTATTGGGTTGGTGGGGCGTGGCCGTCGTGGCCGTCGTCGCCGGGTTCCTCTACCGCGCCGACGGTGGACGCGCCTGGTGGGTTGCGCTCGGCGCGCTCGAGGGATGGGCGCTGCTGCTCCTCCTCGACCTCGCCCGCGGTCCACTCATGCACGTTGCATCGATACTCGGCGGCGCGATGAGCATCCCGGGGCCAGCCCTCATGCTCCTCACGCTGCTATTCCCCGCTTTACTCGCATGGAGCGGCGCAATCGTCGCTGCGGAAGTCGGACGTGCCCTTGCTCCTTCGAAGGCTCCCATCAGATGACGCGTCCGTACATCCTTGCCGAGAGCACGTGGCCGACCGTGCGCGACACGCCGTACGAGGTGGCCGTGCTTCCATGGGGCGCCACGGAGGCCCACAACTACCACCTCCCCTACGCGACGGACAACATCCAGAGCGAGCGGCTCGCGGCGGAGTGCGCGCGCGTCGCATGGGACGCCGGTGCGAAGGTCATCGTGCTCCCGTGCGTCCCCTTCGGCGTGAACACGGGCCAGCTCGACATCAAGCTCTGCCTCAACATGAACCCGGCGACACAGGCGGCACTGCTGGCCGATCTCGTGCACGCGCTCGACGCGCAGGGCATCCGAAAGCTCGTCGTCTTCAATGGCCATGGCGGCAATGACTTTCGTCAGATGATCCGCGAGCTGCAGCCGCGAACGCGTGTGTTCCTCGCGGCCATCAACTGGTACAAGGTCGGCGATGCGCGCGACGTGTTTTCCGACCTCGGCGACCATGCTGGTGAGCTCGAGACGAGCGTGATGATGCACCTCGCGGGCGACCTCGTTCGTCCCCTCGGCGAAGCGGGAGATGGAAGCGAGAAGCGCTGGAAGATCGAGGCGCTCCGTGAGGGATGGGCATGGGCGCCCCGACGCTGGACGCAGGTCTCGGCCGACACCGGCACGGGGAATCCGGCGCTCGCGAGCGCCGATAAGGGCGCGCGCTATTCAGATCAGGTCGTGCATCGCGTCGGACGATTCCTCGCCGATCTCGCCGCGGCGGATCTCGATGATCTCTACGCGTGATCGCGTGCACGTGATGGCGCTGGACGTGCGGCGTGTCACGGTGCAGGATTAGCCCATGCGCCGACTCGCCCGAGCGATTCTCCTGATTGCAGTCCTTCCGCTGCCGGCCCTGGCGCAGGAGCCTGCGCAGACGCCTTCAATGCCACCAAAGGCGAACGTGTCGCTCGGATTCGGGGTGCACTACGGAAGCCCGATGCGTGGCAGCGCGGCGTTGGGGATCCTGGCCGACATGCGGGGGCAGCGGAACGACGGCGTCATCGCCATGTTCGAGCCCGGGCAACAGGGAGTCGAGCTCTCCGCCGGCTACTTCCGCATGCTCGGACGATTCGGCTCCGGATACTCTCTTCGAGGTGCCTTCCTGCGCACGCGCGACGAGCCGTGGAATGCGACCCCAAACGCGAACTACGCGGGCGTGGAAGCGCACTGGATGGTCGTGTACGGCGTGGGGGCGCGCGTTGGGTATCTGCTGCGCATTAGCGGGCCGGCAGCGCCGCACCACAACCTCGCCTCGATCGGCATCTCGATTGGCGCCTAAGAAAACGGCCCTCGAGCTTCCAGCAATGAGCAGGTCAGAGCCCCCGCTCGTGCTCGAGCTGACGCGCGGAGCTCTTGCCTGCTCAGTGCTCGAGGCTCACGCTCAGGCTCAGGGCTCCTCTCACGTGCCCATTCTTCAGGTCATCCCGAGGCCGTGAAAGACATCGACTGGCCGCTGCTGATCGTCCTCGCGATCGTTTTCGTCGTGATGTCGTATGCGCGTTGGCGTTGGTTCACGGCCCGCATGGCGCGCGGTGAGAGAAAAAAGACAAAGGGCGACCAGGACTGAAGTCCCGGCGCCCTTTCTCTCGTCCTCTCGTCTTGTCGTCCTGTCTACAGCTCACTCGCCCCGGGTGCCGTATCCGGCGTGATGTACGGTGCCGACGGCCGCCTGAGCCACTTGATGAACCAGATGATCAGGATGATCGGCAACACCACCTTGATGGCGATCAGGCCGACCGCGAGCAGCGACCCCACGAGCAGCAGCAGCACGCCGCCAACTCCCGCCACGAGCGCCAGCGGCAGCCCAACCGCACCGAGCAGAAGGACGACCGGCGCGCCGATGATCCCCAGGATGATGAGGATCGGCAGCCCGATGAACTTGAGAACAGCACCGAGTGGGACGGCGAGCAGTAGCAGGAGGCTGAATACACCACCGATTGTGCGGCCGGCGAGAAATTTCAGCGCCAGGGCCTTCAGCAACAACGCCATGTTCGTGCTCCCGCGGTAAGGGTCCGGTTCCGGCCCTACGCGGAGCCGGACGAGAGGTTTCTCCCTCCGTCAGGCGCCGAGTGTCGGCAACGGACGCGGTTCTGCCCGGGCCTGCGTACGCCGAAGTTGCTGCGCCGCGTCACTGCTGAGGGAGCCGAGCGATGCCTCGTGCTGCTGAAGCAGCTCGGAGCTCGCGGCGGCCTGCGGTGTGAGCCGCTGCCGCCGAAGACGAATGTAGTTCAGGCGCAGCAACCAGATCGCTCGCTCCGCGTCGGCGGCGAAGACCGGGGTGAACCCGGTCCAGCCCGAGCTTGGCGCGAACGGAAGCGGTTCGGCGAGCTGCTCACCGACGACGATGCTCTTGAGGGCCTTCGTCAACGAGAGGTGCAGCGAGCAATCCTCGTGAAGGTGCCCGATCTGTCGTCCAAAGAGGCGGAACTCGATGCCATCGTCGGCTCCCGCCTCGGTGGCGCTGGCGTGAGGGCGCATCTCGACGCCCGGCCACCGCCGGACTTCCTCCATCACCCGAATGGCGTAGGACTCGCGCTCGTCACTGGTCATCATGGCGGATCTCCGAGGTGAACGGTGGCGACGCATGCGGCGCTGGCACACCTGCGTGCTGGAAAGGCATACTCCATACCTCAGCGTCCGTGACCCCCCGCCACTCGCCGCCCGCTCATGAAAACCAACCGTACACTTTTGTTCACGACGATCGCCATCCTCGCCCCCGGGCATTCCGTGGAGGGACAGTGGATTCCCCGCTCGCCTGGGGAATCC
>JBKJMP010000128.1:0-3348 GCA_046596395.1 Gemmatimonadaceae bacterium | reverse complement strand
GAACGGATCCATGGCCACGCGCGTGAACTCGGCGGGATAGACCAACGCGTTCTTCGCATCGGAAATGGCCGAGTGGACGCCGCGAGGGGTGAACTGCTTGGTATTGAGCTTCAGCCGCTCCATGACGCGCTTGACGACCGTCTGTGCGTCGTCCTGGTCGTAGATCGTGAACGATGGCGTGCGGCCGACCAGGTGGGGTGCGGCGCGCAGCATGCGAGCCCCGATCGCGTGGAACGTGCCGACCCACATCCCGACCACCGACCGTCCGAGCAGGCGTCCGATGCGCTGCTTCATCTCGCCAGCGGCCTTGTTGGTGAACGTCACCGCCAGGATGCGGCTCGGGTCCACGCCGTGATGGTCGATGAGGCGCGCGAGTCGCGTCGTGAGCACCCGCGTCTTTCCGGAACCCGCGCCCGCGAGTACGAGCAGCGATCCGTCCACCTGCAACACCGCTTCGAGCTGGGCGGGATTCAGCCCGTCGAGCAGTGGATCGTCAGTCGCAATGGCCATCAGGGCAAGATAATCTCGAACGATGTGCCGCGGTCATTGCCTGATGCGAGACGAAGCGTGCCGCCGTGATTCTCCTCGACGATCCGCCGCGCGAGCGACAGGCCGATCCCCCAGCCGCTCTGCTTGGTGGAGAAGCCGGGCTCGAAGATCCGGCTGCGGATCTCTCGCGGGATGCCGGGCCCATCATCACCGACGAGGACGCGCGCGCCTCCCTCGGGCCGATGCGTGGTCGAGAGGGTGATCGTGCCGCCGCGGCCGGCCAGCGCGTCGACGGCATTCTTGACGAGCACCTCGAGCGCCCACTCGAGGAGGACAGAGTCGCCACGAACGGTGAACTTCTCCTCGGGAGGAACGATGTCGATCGTGACCGCGTTCGAGAGGCGAGGCACGCGCACCCGGAAGTAGGTGCCGATCTGCTCGACGAGCGCCGCCGGATCGATCTCGTCACGCCGGGGCTCCCGCCCGATGCGTTCGAAGCGATGCGCGACGCGATCGAGCCTGAGGAGGTCCGCACGCATGTTGGCGACGACGGCGCGGGTAGACTCGTCCGTCCCACGGTCCTCGATGAGCTCGACCCAGCCGCTGAGGCTCGAGAGCGGCGTGCCCAGCTGGTGCGCCGACTCCCGCGCCATCCCCGCCCAGACCCGTTCGCGCTCGGCGTTGCCGCGGGTGCGGACGATGTAGATCCCGGCGAGCAGCAGCACGAACGCGCTTGCCGCCTGAAGCCCCGGGATGATGCGCAGCCACTTCACCAGCGGCGTGTTGCCGAAGTGGATCTGGCCCAACGCGGCGTCGGTGACCGGTGGATTCTCCTCGTCCAGGACCGTCACGTACGCGCGGATCCGCGCCTCGTCCCCCTCCACGTCGGCCGGGAGGTTGGCGTCGTACGTGGGATTACCGGCGACATCGGTGACGATGAGGGGTATCCCCTGCTCGCGAATGCTCTTCGTGAGATCCAGCAGTAACAACGACCCCGCGTCCTGGCTCGTGTCGCGACCAGCACGGAAAACGCGCGCGTGCATCTGACTGGAGCGCATTGCCTCGCGCTTGAGGTCGCGGACCACACGCTGCGTGTACACGACGTACGAGGCCAGGAGGATGGCGAGTAGCAGGCCGACGACCAGCTCGGGGACGGCCCGCCGCATCGGCTACGCGAGCCGGTCGGTCCCTACATACTGCCGCAACGCCTCGGGGACGACGACGCTGCCGTCCGCCTGCTGATAGTGCTCGAGGATGCACGCGAGCGTGCGGGGAAACGCGAGACCGGAGCCGTTGAGCGTGTACACGAAGCGCGGCTTCTCGCCCTTGGCGGGGCGATACCGGATGTTCGCACGTCGCGCCTGGAAGTCGGTGAACGTGCTCACGGAGCTCACCTCGAGCCACGCGCCGACCCCCGGCGCCCACGCCTCGAGATCGTACGTCTTCGCACTCGAGAAACCGGTATCGCCCGCGGCGAGGAGCTTCACGCGATACGGAAGGCCGAGGCGCTGGAGCATCGACTCACAGTGGCTCAGCAGGAGCGCGAGTTGCTCCTCGCCCTGCTCGGGGATGCAGTAGCGCACGAGCTCGACCTTGTCGAATTCGTGCACGCGAAGAATGCCGCGCGTGTCCTTGCCGGCCGACCCCGCCTCGCGCCGAAAGCATGGCGTGTAGGCGCAGAACCCGCGCGGCAACGCATCGGCGTCGATGGTCTCGTCGCGATACAGGTTGGTCACGGGTACTTCGGCGGTGGGAATGAGGAACAGGTCCCCATCGGAAATCTTGTAGGCGTCGTCCTCGAACTTTGGAAGCTGACCGGTTCCCGTCATCGACGCACGGTTCACGAGCAGCGGGGGCCAGACCTCCTCGTAGCCGTGCTGGTCGACGTGGCTGTCCACGAAGAGATTGAGCAGCGAGCGAATGAGCCGAGCGCCCTTGCCGCGGTAGGCGACGAAGCCGGATCCACTCACCTTCGCGCCGCGCTCGAGATCGATGAGCCCCTGCGCCGCGGCGATCTCCCAGTGGGGCTTCACGCCAGCCGAATCCCGCGGCGTGCCCCAGCTCCGCACGATGACATTGTTCTCCTCGCCTCCCGCGGGCACGTCGGCGAGTGTCATGTTCGGCACCTCGTACAGGATGCCATCGAACTCCGCGGCCACCTCCGCGAGCTCGCGGTCGAGGCGGGTGATCTCCTCGCCGAGCACGCGGCCCTGTGCGATCAGGTCGCTAGCGTCCTCACCCGCCTTGCGTCGCCGCGCGACCTCCTGCGACGACGTATTCCGCGCGGCCTTGCGTTCTTCGACGATCTGCAGAATCCGACGGCGCTCACCCTCGAGGACCTCGCACCGATCGAGCTGCGCACCGAGGGTGGGGAGCGCACCGCGCCGCCGCATGGCCTCGCGCAGATCATCGGGACGTTCCCTGATCAGCCGCGCGTCGTGCATCAGTTCCGGGGAACCGAGTCCGGAACGACCGACCGGTAGCCGCAGTTCGGATCGACGACGGTGCGCACGTGCAACCGCCGCGCGGGGAGGTTCACGCTATCCACGACGAACTTGGCGTAGATGAACTGCGATGAGAGCAGGCTGATCGCGCTGAAGCACGACTGCGGATCACGCAATTCGACGGCAACGACCATCTTCGGACTGAGCGTTCGAACCGTCACCGTGTCATAGCCCGTGGCCGGCACTTCCTCGATCGAATCGAACGTGCCGGGCACGACCTGCAGTCCGACGCGCTTCAGCGTCCCGGCGAGTGCGCCTCCCACCGTGCGCACCGGATAGACCACGATTCCGCCGTTCGCATCGAGATCGAAGGCGACGTCGAACGCGAACTGCGCATTCGCGCGCGTAGGGCCGC
>JBKJMP010000666.1:0-5944 GCA_046596395.1 Gemmatimonadaceae bacterium | reverse complement strand
CCCGGAAAAAATCGGCGCCAGATCGATCCGGACGTCGAGCTCGAGTCCCGGTGGGCGCCAGACAATCGTATCGTGCGCCACGATGCCAGCACCGCGGGTGCGGGAGATTTCCACGCAGCGCTCGTCCAGGTCGACCAACCACACCTCGGCGACGCCGAGTGCGTGATAGTTGTCGCGCTTGTACTCGCGGTCGTAGACGCGCGAGCCGGGGCTGTAGACCTCCACCGCGAGCCAGTAGTCGCGGACATCGGTCCAGCGCTGTGGGAATGAGCCTCGGGCTGGCACCACGAGAATGTCGGGCTCGAGCTGTGTCCGCGGAGGAAAGGACACCGCGCCCCCCGCAAATACACGCGCATAGCCGGGAGCCTGCACCGCGTTGGCAACGGCGATACTGAGGCGCAACACGATCGCCTCATGCGGCGGATTCGGCGCCGGCGTCACGAGCAGCAGTCCGTCGAGCAACTCGTACCGGTTGCCGTCGCTCGGGAAAGCGTCGAGATCGTCCACCGTGTACTGCGGGATCGCGGCAGCCATGCCCATACACTACGCCCTCGGCGGCAGGATTGTCTACTCGGCACAGGCCAAGGATTGCGACACGAGCCCGAATGATCGTCACCATTTCAACGCGGTGAGGATCTCGTCAATGCGCCCCGCCAGGGCCGGTGTCCCGCCGGCCGTCCTGCACGCGTCGTAGCTTGGTCGCGGACCCGACCCCCTCAAGGAGATGTGCCGTGAGCTCCCCCGACGAAGCCATTCAATCGCAGCTCGAGAACATCCAGAAGAAGACGGGGAAGTCCCTCGCCGAGCTCTCGACGCTGGTGAAGTCGAGCGGCCTCACGAGGCACGGCGAGATTCGCGACATGCTGAAGACGTCGCTCGGGCTCGGACACGGCGATGCGAACACGCTCACGCACACCGTCCTCCAATCCGACGGCACGCGCACGGCAGCCGGCAAGTCCACCGACGCCGTGCTCGACGAGATCTACATCGGCCCGAAGGCGGGCATGCGTCCGATCCACGATGCGCTCATGCAGGCGATCAGCACGTTCGGCGGCTTCGAGGTCGTGCCGAAGAAAGGCTACGTTAGCCTGCGCCGAAAGAAGCAGTTTGCGATGATCGGGCCGAAGGCGAACACGCGCTTCGAGGTGGGCATCAACGCGAAGGAGCTGACGTCGAATCCTCGTCTGCTCGCGCAGCCGAAGGCGAGCATGTGCCAGTACGTCGTCAACGTCGCGGATGCGAGCGAAGTGAATCCGGAATTGCTCGGCTGGATCAGGACGGCGTACGAGGGCGCGGGGTGACGGTCACGAGGTGAACCTCTGCCGAGCATCCGATGCGCACCGGTAGCGTGCTGCATCCGACACCTCGGCTCACGACGAGCGTTCGGTCCTTGTCCGGCCCGAGCTGATATCGCCCACCGGCGAACTGTCGCGATAGCTTGCCGTGTGGCAGGTACGGTTTCACGCCACCGGGCAGGACGATCTGACCCCCGTGGGTGTGGCCGCACAGCGCGAGGTCGAAGTGCTCGTCCCGCGCCGCAAGCAAGCCGTCCGGCGCGTGCATGAGGACGACGCGCACGCCGCGCGCGTCGTCGAACAGCGAGCCGTCGGGGTCACCGATAATGGGGTCGTCGAGTCCGATGATGCTGACGTCGCCATGCGGCGCGGGAAGGTGCACGACCTCGTTCACGAGCATGCGCACGCCGGCGGCCGAGAGGGCGTCGCGAACGACTTGCCAGTGTCCGCGGAGGTCGTGGTTGCCGAACACGCCGAACTTGCCGAGCGGCGCATGCACATCGGCGAGCATCGTCGCGAGTGCATGGATGTCATCCGCGCGGACGGTCACGAAGTCGCCGCCGAGCAGGACCACGTCGGGGCGGAGGGCGTGGAGTCGTGCGCATGCGTCGGCGAGAATGCGATTGTCGGTGGTGGGACCGGCGTGAAAGTCGGATGCAAAGGCGATACGAAGGGGCGCATGCATGCGACCGCTGACCTCGACGAGCTGCTCGTCCACCGAGATGTGGGGGCCGCCCTGAAGGCCAAGGGCATACGCCGCTCGCGCCGCCCATCGGCCCGGGCGAAAGCCGCGATCGAGAATCATCTCCAGCCGCTGGCGTTCGTTGTCGTCTCGGCGATCCGCGCCGACGCGACGCTCGACGGGGAGGGCGGTGGGAGTGACGGCGTTATCGCGTCGCCTGCGCGAAGTCTTCAAGAGTCGAACTTTCCAATGACGATGCCCATGTTCAATTCTACAAGACCGTGCGGAGGGGTGACGCACGCCGTCGTTCGTGACTGCGGTCACAGCCCGTAAGGAGGCCGCTCGGCACCGTCGTGTAGGCGCGAGACGTGCAAAGTATTTTCCATACACCGACGAAGGTTGCTCTGCTCGCTACCTGGAAGGGGGAAGCAAGAGCGCGCCGCTGGTGTATGACGAACGGTTGAGCTCCGCCTCCTGTCTCCAGTACAAGGCCAAGCGTGACACCGACACTCATTCGCCGACTGGTTCGCATCCCGCTGTGGCTCGTGGTCGGCGCCATGCTGGCTTCGCTGGGAACGACGCGGACGGAGGAGCTCTCCACCGAGCGCCGCGATGCGCGCACGCGAGAACGTACTGCGTGCGGTCGCACCAAGGCGTGTCTCAAGGCGCCGGCTGCGCTCGATCGCCGAACCACGCGCGACAGCGCGGACCTCGCTGCCCCGATGACGGCGTTTCGCGCCCGGTGGACGGCGGCCGAGTTCGACGAGGTGGCGGTGTGGATCGCGCCGGGGAAGGGTGTGTCGCACTGGCGTTCGGCAAACCGCTACATGGTACGCGACGCCTTCCATACATGGACGGCGGTGGGCGCACCGGTGCGCTTCATCTTCGTGGCGGATTCGGCCGCGGCCGACGTCCGCGTGCTCTGGCGCGACACGCTGCCGGGCGCGCGCGCGGGGCAGGTGACGCGACTGGTAGACCGGCGCGGCTGGCTTCGTGGCGCGACGATCGAGATGAGCACGCGCCGATCAACGGCCGTGGCGCGCGACTCGGCGTCCGTGCGCGCGGTGGCGCTGCACGAGGTGGGGCACCTGCTCGGTATCGAGCATAGCAACGACGAGCGCGACATCATGTCGGCGTGGGTGACTGCGCGCGCGCTCACGCACAACGACCGCACCGCGATGCGGCTGCTCTACGACATAGCGAGCTCGGCGCCACGGTAGCTACTCACGCCTACTCGATGCCGAAGAACACGGCACTCAGGTCGAGGCGCACTTCGAGATCGAGGCCGGGTGGGCGCCAGAGGACGACATCGTGCACGAGCTCGCCTGCACCAGGTGCGTGCGAAACTTCGACGCAACGCTGATCGCGATCGACCAGCCACACCTCGGGCACGCCGAGCCGGTGGTAGTTATCGCGCTTGTACTCGCGGTCGTAGAAGCGCGACCCTCGGCTGTACACTTCCACGGCGAGCCAGTACTCGTGCGCGTCAGACCATTTCTGTGCGACGGGGTACCGCGCCGGCACAACGAGAATGTCGGGCTCGAGTTGCGTTCTCGGCGGAAATGACACGGCGCCCGACGCGAAGACGAACGCGTGTCCCGGAACCTGCACCGCGTTCCCGAGGACGAGTTGCATCCGGGATACGACCAACTGGTGTGGATTGCCGGGTGCCGGCGTCACGAGCAGCATCCCGTCGAGCAGCTCGTACCGGTTGCCGTCGCGCGGAAACGCGTCGAGGTCGTCCACGGTATAGTGCGGAATCGCGGCAGCCATGCCCATACAGTACCCCCCCGGCATCGATAATGTCTACTCGGCATGAACCGAGTATCGGGGCGCAAGAAGCTCCGTCCGTCACCACTCCATCGCGTGCCGTACCGAATCCATCGGCGTTCGCTTTGTCAGCGCTAAGACGAGTGGCCATGCCCGAGGGGGCGCAGCCGCTTTTTCATTCGTAAACATATCTCGAATACTGGAAACGCGGTGCCAGTGACTGTCGCGAACGCGTTTACAGCGTCAGCAGCGCTCTGCGCGGTAGCCCTACCTGGGCTGCCTGACGACGCGCGGGCGTGGCCGCGCGCTCAACTCCTCATCGACGAGCCGATACATGGCCAGCCGCCGGATCGTCTCGTCATGGACCGCCGGTTCCGTCCCCGGATCGCGTTGCAATTGCCTGCTCAGCTCGGAGACGAGCTCCCCCAGCCGACGCTCGCGTCCTGCACCGAGCTCCGTTCGCCCGCGCCATCGTCGGCGCGCGCACTACGCACATTGTACTGCTGCTTCATCTGCGAGCCAGCACCCATCGTCGGGTGAGGCCTCCGGTAGTTGGTACGGCCGCTTCAAGGGTCAGCAGCGACTAGACAATCTTGACGAGCTGAGCTGTCCCTCAGTCCAACCTAACGGGTCATCCTCCCGTCACGAAGCGCGGGATTCGTGACATTCCGATAGGGATGAAGCACTGTATCGTTCACGCTCGCTCCCTCACAACCCCAGAGGATACGCCCGGTGCCCATCTACAAGGTTCCGATGGACGAGATTCGCTTCCTTCTGCAGGACGTGCTCGACGTCGGCCAGATCGCGGCACTGCCCGGCCACGAAGATGCCACGCCGGATGTCCTGCTCTCCGTGCTCGAGGAGGGCGCGCGAATGACGGAGGAGGTGCTCGCGCCGCTGAACCAGACCGGCGATGTGGAGGGGTGCCGGCTCGAGAATGGAAGGGTCGTCACCCCCGCGGGCTTCCGCGCGGCGTACGACACCTACCGCGCCAGTGGCTGGCCGGCGATGACGTCGCCGCCAGAATACGGGGGGCAGGGGCTGCCCCACATCGTGCGCTTCGTGTTCGACGAGATGCTCTGCGCATCGAACCTGTCGTTCAGCATGTACCCGGGGCTGTCACACGGTGCCGCCGCGCTGCTCGAGCGCTGGGGAGACGCCGAGCTCAAGCAGCGCTTCCTGCCGAAGCTCGTCGAAGGGTCGTGGTCGGGCACGATGTGCCTCACGGAGGCGCACGCAGGCACCGACCTCGGGCTGGTTCGCACGCGCGCCGTCCCCGCAGGCGATGGCGCGTACGTCGTGACCGGGACGAAGATCTTCATCTCGTCGGGTGAACACGACTTGAGCGACAACATCATCCACCTCGTGCTTGCGCGCCTGCCCGACGCTCCGGAAGGCACGCGCGGGATCAGCCTCCTGCTCGTGCCGAAGTTCCTGCCAAATGACGACGGCACCACTGGCACGGCGAACGGCGTCACGTGCGGCTCCATCGAGCACAAGATGGGGATCAAGGCCAACGCGACGTGCGTGATGAACTTCGAGAACGCGCGCGGCTGGCTGGTGGGCGAGCCACACAAGGGCATGCGCTCGATGTTCACGATGATGAACGCCGCGCGACTCGGCGTCGGACTGCAGGGCCTCGGCCTCGGCGACGTCGCCTTCCAGAACGCGGCGGCCTACAGCCGCGATCGGCTCCAGGGTCGTGCGCTCACCGGGCCCGCGGTACCCAGTGCGGAGGCCGATCCGATCGTCGTGCATCCGGATGTGCGCCGGATGTTGATGACGATGAAGGCGCAGCTCGAGGCGATGCGCGGGCTGGCGTACTGGGTCGGCATGTTGATCGACGTCGAGGAGCGGCACGCCGATGCGGGCAAGCGCGAGGAAGCGAGCGACCTGCTCGCGCTCATGACGCCAGTGGTGAAGGCAATGATGACCGACACGGGATTCGACATTACGAACCTCGCGCTCCAGTGCTACGGCGGGCACGGGTACATCCGCGAGTACGGCATGGAGCAGTTCGTCCGCGACGCGCGTATCACGCAGATCTACGAGGGCACCAACGGCGTGCAGGCCATGGATCTGCTGGGCCGCAAGGTGCTGCATCTCGATCTGTTCGAAGCCTATGGCCGCCCGGTGACGGATTTCATCGAGGCGCATGACGATGACGGCCCGCTGGAAGAATTTTTGGCACCACTGG